>JAFYVO010000156.1 GCA_017549085.1 Thermoguttaceae bacterium | reverse complement strand
CGGCGCGAGCTTGGGCCGCTCCGGGGGCTTCGTAATCGACGGTCATATCGGCGTCTCCTTGCGGCAAACGGGAAAATTTAACGGGGTAAAGCGTCGGCGAGCGAAGCGGAAACGGCGTTCGACCGTTCCGGAACCGCTCGCCGCGCGAGTCGGGCGGTTTTTATTCGTCGAGAATCGATTCGTAAAATTCGACAAACTCTTCCGGGAGCGCGCCGTCGTTCGCTTGGCGGTTAAACTCGAGGTTTTCCGCCGAGTAGTCGCATTCTTCGTATTCGTCGACGATGAGAACCGGGACGTCGGCGCCGAACTTGGCGGCGAACGCGTCGGACGCTCGAAGTCGGCGAATCGCGTCGACGAGAAGCTCTTTCATCGCGCGTTCGGCTTTTTCGGAGAGCGCGTCCCAAGCGTCTTCGTCGGCGTCGTCCGCGTCGGTTAAGCCGAGCGTTGCGACGACTTCCTCGAAGAAATCGGGCCCGAACGTGCAAAACCCTTTTTGGCGTTCGGCGAGAAGGCAGCCGCCGAACCAACGCGCTTCCGTTTCGTCGCCGACGTCGCGGAGCGTCCGTTTTACCTGCGCTTCGGTGTTGAACCCGAGCGTTACCGTCGGCGCGGCGAGGTCGGCGTCTTCGAAGTCGAGCGCGAAAAAGACGACGTAAATGTCGTCGCGAGACCAGTTCGGAAAGACTTTTTGCGCGCGGTTGCAAATCGCGGCGGCGAGGGCGGGGAATTGGGCGTTCATCGGGCTCTCCTTCGTAAAGAGAAAAACAACGGGAAAGCGACGCGTCCGGCGTCGACGGCGTTAGCTCGTCGACCTTTTGGGCGTCGACGTTTGGGCGTCGACGTTTGGGCGTCGACGTTTGGGCGTCGACGGCTTTAGTATAACGCGCGGCGTCGAGGAAATCAAGCGTCGACGGCGCGTCGTTGAAGTTTTTTGCAAAAAAAGCCGCTCGGCGACCCGAACGGCTTTCTCTTAAACGGTTAAAACGCGGGAGCGCGCCCGCAAACGTCCGAACGACGGCGCGTCGCGGGAGCGTCGTTAAGGGGCGATTTTAGCGGCGAACCGCTTCCAAACCGCTCGCGTTGTCGATCGCAACGTCGTAACCGGCGGGCGTTTCGAGCGTGTACGACAGCTTGCCGTCTTTCTTTTCCCAACGAATCTTGATCGAGCCGCCCGGAACCGGTTGAACCGCGCTCGCCCAATCGAGACGGTCGATTTTCGGCAGACGAATCGCGATCTTTTTCCCGACCGCGTCGACGGCGTAAATCCCGGCGACGTCGCGGTGGAAGAGGCGAACGACGTGCGACGCGAAGCCGTGGTCGCAGCTGGCGTGCGGCGAGTCGTTTTCCCAAAGGGTGCCGGTGCGCTCCGCCATATACAGGTTGTACGCGACCGATTCTTCGAGGAGTTGGTCGCCGCGGTTCGCCGTCGCGAGAAGTTCGAGACGCAACACGTTGCCGACAAAGGAGTTGGCTTTGTGGATTTCCGGATAGCCGCCCTCTTTGACGCGGTTCGGGCCGAATTTGTCGAGGAGCGTCGCCCAAAGTTTCGGGTGCGATTCCGGCGTCGCGGTCTTGAAGAAGAACGCGAAATATTGGCAGACTTCGGTGCGGTCGCGCAAAATTTCGAGCGTTCCGTCGGCCTTGCGGACGGCGTGGTCGACGAAGAACTCGCCGTCGAACGCTTGCTCGACGATCTTCGCGCGAATTTTCGCCGCTTTGGCGCGCCAAGCGTCGACGTTGTAAATGCGACCCGCCGCGTCGAGCGCCGCCGCGTAAAGCATATTGCTCGGGTAGTTTACGTCTTGAACGAAATTGTTCGCCGCCGACCATTCGACGAAGACCCAACTTTCGAGCTTTTCGAGGAGACCGTCCGAATTTTCGTATTTCTCGAAGAACTTAAAGAGTTTTTCGACGCGGCGGCGCAGGCCTTGGATCGTCGAGCGATCCGGAGAGCGGAGCGCGTATTCCTCCAACTCCGCGACGAACCAAAGGGACCAGTTCGGGATGTAAATGCCGTCGTTGTGGTCGGCCGGGTAGCACATCGGGAGCATGCCGTCCGGGAGGAACGCGAATTTTTCCGGAAGTTGGTAGTTTTCGAAGAACGCTTGCTCGACGTCGGTTTTCCCGGTCAGGTCGAACGCGGTTCGCGCTGTGAAGAAGCTGTCGCAGAGCCAACCGGCGCGTTCGCGGTGCGGGCAGTCGGTGAAGGCGTCGACGGCGTTTTCGCGATACGTCAAAATCGCGGCGCGGTAGATTTCTTCGAGGCGTTTGTCGGCGCAAGCGAACGACGCTTCGCGAATCGCCGGGTAAGCGTACTCGCGAAGGTAGAATTTCTTCAGCGTGAACGAACCTTCGAGGCAGCAGATTTTCGCGTAACGGGCGCAGTGCGGCTCGAACGCTTCGAGGCGAAGCGGCTTGCCGGAGAAAGAAATCGTTTGATTGGGGGCGCCGTCGGCGGGAATCGTCCATTGGATCGCGGAGCAGGTTCCAAGACGGAGGAAGTTGACGTCGCCGTTTTCGGTCGCGATTTCGTCGAACGTGATCGCGATTTTGGCGCCTTCGGACGCCGTTTCGAGTTCGAAGCCGAAGAAACCGCAGTAGTTGGCGCCGAAGTCGACGACTTGCGCGTCCCCGACCTTGTAAACGGAGTCGACCGCGAGCGGTTTCGCGTCGGCGTCGAACGTCGTGTCGAGGCGTTGGATTTCGTCCGAGAGAACGATTTCGAGTTCGTCGAGTTTATAGCCTTTGAGTTTCGGACCGACGTTGACGATCGAACGGTCGCGCCAAGGATTTTCGAGCTTTTCGCGGCGCGTTACTTTGCCGGTCGGGCCCCAAGCCTTCGGCTCGATGATCGCGAATTCCGGTTGCGGGACGCGGCGCGGGAGGTATTTGACCGCCGGTTGTTCCGCGAGCCCGACGCCGTCGTGAAGAAATCTACCGAGATCGT
>JAFYVO010000155.1 GCA_017549085.1 Thermoguttaceae bacterium | reverse complement strand
GCCGCCGTCCGGGAACGTCGACGCGCGCATCGCCCGCTCTTCCGCCGACGGGGCGCGCAGGGTCGGGAACCAAAAACGATCGTTGTTCGGGTTTTCATTGAGCGCTTGGCACCCGGAAAGGGCGCAAAGAGCCCCCGACGCAAGCGCCGCGAGAGCGCAAAAACGCCCCTTAAATATTAATATTGACAAAAACGGCGTTTTTTTCACTTGTTTCGCGTTTGCGGAGTCCGTTCGCATCGTCGCGTCCTTTCGTTGCCGAGCGTTATTTTCGAGCTTTTTCGACGTTTCGTCCGACGCGCCGCGAACCGCTCGACCGTTTCTCCGGCGCCGTCGTCAAGGTTAACATCGACCGCCGCGGGGCCGCGCTCGAAGAATTATTAATTTAACGTATTTTTCCGAACGGCGCAAGGTTAAATGTTAAGTCGGTCGCGCCGATTTTACCGATTTTCAAGCGCGCCCCGGCAAAAATTACGTCGCGACGCGAGAAAAATTTCCCCGCCGATTCCCCGCCCTTAAAACTCGACTTAAACTATCGCGACGTCAAAAGTTTCGCCGTCGACGCATATATCCCAATCCTCGCTTTCCTCCTATTCTTCCTTCGTCGCGCCCTATGCCTATTTTCCCTCGAACGTCGCCGCTTCCCTTGCGGGAAAAATCGGAAAAACTTCGCCGCTTTGACGCCGAGCGCCTCGAAGCGCACCTCGCCGTTTCGCAGTACGGCCCTTTCCGTTTAACCGACGCGATTCGCCCCTCCTTCGACTTGGCGATCATCCCGGAAGAAGGTTGGCGTTTCGACCGTTACGTCGACCCGGAGAGCGGCGCCGGCGTTCCGGTCGCGATCGCGGCGGTCTCCCGCGAAAAGCTCTTCGACGTTTTCTTCGCGCTCCTCGACGGAATTGGGACGCCGGTCGACGTCGTCGTCGAATCGAGCCATCTGCAAAACGGAACGCGCGTTACCTCGACCCGCGAAGGGGTCGACGCGCCGGTTTTGAAGAGCGTTTTTTGCGATTACGAGGACGTTTTGCTCAACGACGGCTGCCTCGGCGTCGCCGTTTTAGACGCGGAACCGCCCCTTGAAATTCAATTTGACGAACACAAACTTTTAACGATTTACGGCGACGATTTGAGCGTCGCGGTCGCGACTTTTCGACGGTTCAAGATTCCGCGCAAGCCGACGATGCGTTTTTTGAACGAAGCGGAGCATATCCACGCGTCGCGGCAGTCGTTTCAGCGAGCGTTTGACGCGCTAAAATTCGATCTCGGCGCGGAATGAGCGAAAAAAGGGGAAAATTCCGAAAAATTTCCGAAAAAACCCCTTCTCAAAACGAAAAAAAGCGCTAAGATATATGACGTAACGCGGAAGTGGCGGAATTGGCAGACGCGCTAGGTTGAGGGCCTAGTGGGAGTTAATCCCGTGAAGGTTCGAGTCCTTTCTTCCGCACTAAGCTCCGGAATCGGAAGATTTCGGAGCTTTTTTATTTCTTGCGTCGGGCGCGGAGTCGGCGGAAGCGACAAAAGACGAAAACGCGAATTGGAGCGTCGCTTTCGCTTGCCGATTACTTTCGTTTACCGATTATTTTCGCTTGCCGATTACTTTCGTTTGCCGATTACTTTCGCTTGCCGATTACTTTCGCTTGCCGATTACTTTCGCTTGCCGATTACTTTCGCTTGCCGATTACTTTCGTTTGCCGATTACTTTCGTTTGCCGATTATTTTCGTTTGCCGATTACTTTCGCTTACCGATTACTTTCGTTTGCCGATTATTTTCGTTTGCCGTCGTTTTCCCCCGTCGTCGCGCTTTTGACGTTTTACCTTTGACGCAAAAAACGGCCGTTTCTTTTCGCGACGGCGCGCTCTCCAACCGGCGCGCCTATTCTATTTATTCCCTCTATTTTAACATTCCATCGCGTTTTCCCAAGGAATTTCCAAATTTTTAACGAAAAACCGAAAAAAGGGGCTTGTCAAACGCCGCCAATCTGTTAGAATAATTCACGTAACACGCGGAAGTGGCGGAATTGGCAGACGCGCTAGGTTGAGGGCCTAGTGGGAGTTAATCTCGTGAAGGTTCGAGTCCTTTCTTCCGCACTAAGCTCCGGAATCGAAAGATTTCGGAGCTTTTTTTATTTCTTGCGTTGTCTCCAACGGCCTACTTAAACGACGCGCCGATTTTCCCCCACCCGCCCGCGACGCCAAGCGCTCCTAAACGCCGCGCAACGCCAAAACGCCGAACCGCAAATCTGCGTCGCGACAAGCGAAAAGCAACCAAACAAGCCAAAACGCCAATCAAACAAAACGCCCAATCAAACCGCGTCGCGACAAGCGAAAACGACAATCAAATAAAACGCCAATCAAATAAAACGCCCAATCAAACCGCGTCGCGACAAGCGAAAACGACAATCAAATAAAACGCCCAATCAAACCGCGACGCGACAAGCAAAAAGCGACCAAACAAGTAAAAACGACAATCAAACAAAACGCCCAATCAAACCGCGACGCGACAGTCGAAAAACGCCCAACCGCCTCCAACAAGCCCCGCGCCCCAAGTCGTCGTTTTTTCTTCGTCGCGCCGGAAAAATTGTCGTTTCTTTCCCCGACGTTTCGTTCCGCTTCTTGCCGTCGCGCCAAAATTCGTTACAATGAAAGCGAAGCGGCGGCTCGGGTCGCCGACTCGCCGCGTTTTCCCGTCTTTTCCCTTTGACGAAAGCGAAACGAAATGAAACCGAAAATCGGCTGGATTGGAACCGGAGTAATGGGCGGCGCCTGCGCGTCGCGGTTGTTGGCGGCGGGATACGAAGTCGCCGTCTTTACGCGAACCCGGTCGAAAGCGGAACCGCTCCTCGAACAAGGCGCCGTTTGGGCCGACTCCCCGCGAGCGGTCGCCGAACAAAGCGACGTCGTTTTTTCGATCGTCGGCTATCCGCGCGACGTTCGCGAAATCTTCTTCGGAGCCGACGGCGTTCTTAGCGCTTGGTCGAGCGTCGCCGCGAACGCCGAAACGTCCCGCAAAATCTTCGTCGATATGACGACCAGCTCGCCGGAACTCGCGGTCGAAATCGCCGACGCGGCGGAACGCGCCGGATTCGACGCGCTCGACGCTCCCGTTTCCGGCGGCGACGTCGGGGCGAAAAACGGAACGCTTTCGATTATGGTCGGCGGCTCCGACGCGGCGTTCGAACGCTTGGCGCCGATCTTCGCGAACCTCGGAACGAACGTCCGTCGTCAAGGCGGGCCCGGCGCGGGTCAGCGAACGAAAACGACGAACCAAATCCTCATCGCCGGGAACATGATCGGCGTCTGCGAAGCGCTCCTTTACGCTTACCGCGCCGGGCTCGACCTCGACTCCGTTCTCGCGTCGGTTTCGTCCGGAGCGGCGGGGAGTTGGTCGCTGTCGAATTTGGCGCCGCGCATTTTACAGGGAAATTTCGCGCCCGGGTTCTTCGTCGAACACTTCGTCAAAGACCTTGGGATCGCGCTCGACGACGCGGAACGTCTCCGCCTTTCGCTCCCCGGCGTCGCGCTTGCCCGTCAACTTTATTTGGCGTTGATCGCGCAAGGGGGCGGCCGACTCGGCACGCAGGCGCTGATCAAAGCCTTGGCGTCCCTTTCGAACGTCGACGCGTTCGCCGACGCCGCGGCGCGTTGAGCGTCCGTTTGTCCCTCGTTTCCTCCGTTTCGATTTCTCCCCCTTTCCCGAAAGGTTTACCAATGTCCGACGAAAAAGACCGCTCGAACGCCGTTTGGAACGTCCCGAACGTCCTGACGATGGCGCGAATCGTTCTCGCGCTGATTATGTTCGCGCTGATCCCGTTCAAATTTTACGCGACTTCGCTCGTCCTCTTCGTTATCGCCTCGCTGACCGACTTCGTCGACGGTTGGTGGGCGCGCCGCTTCAACCAAAAGACGCAGTTCGGGCGCATTATGGACCCGTTCGCCGACAAGCTCCTCGTTTGCGGGACGTTCATTTACTTCGCCGCGATTCCGGAGCTGCACGACGTTCGTCTCTTCGCGAACCCGGAAAATTGCGCCTGTCCTATGTCGAAAATTCCGCTCGGCTTGGCGACTTGGATGGTCGTCGCGATCGTCTTCCGCGAAATGTTCGTTACGATGCTCCGCTCGATGGTCGAAGCGAAGGGGGGCGACTTCTCCGCGAAATGGGTCGGCAAATGGAAGACGACGCTCCAATGCGTCGCGCTCCCGCTCGGGTTCGTTTACCTGATCCTTTGGGAACGGGGCGGCGCGGAGGCGATTCCGGTCGCGCTCTCGGCGGCGTTCGTCGTCCTCCTTTACGCGGTCGTTTATTTGACGCTGTATTCCGGCTGGATTTACGTTAAAGCCGCGATGAAGCCGGTCGCGCCGAAAACCGACAAAGCGACCGACGCCCAATAATCCGG
>JAFYVO010000154.1 GCA_017549085.1 Thermoguttaceae bacterium | reverse complement strand
GACGCGATTCCCCCGGAAACGAGCGCAACGCAAACGATCAAAAATCCCGACGACGCGATTCCGCTCGGAAACGAGCGCGACGCAAACAATCAATAATCCCGACGACGCGATTCCCCTCGGAAACGAGCGCGACGCAAACGATCAATAATCCCGACGACGCGATTCCCTTCGGAAACGAGCGCGACGCAAACGATCAAAAATCCCGACGACGCGATTCCGCTCGGAAACGAGCGCGACGCAAACGCGACGCGACGATTCCCCCGTCGCCCTCCTTCCGAAAATCGCCGCGACGCTCAAGAAAAAAAAGAAAGCCGCCTTTCGACGACTTTCTTTTTTAAACGCAAATCGACTTGTCAACGTTTTTCGTCTTTATCAACGTCTAACGCTTCAAACGCCGATTTCGCGACGTTCGCAGGCGCGAAAACTACTTTTCGACGGCCATACGGAACGGTTTTTGCGCAATGCGTTTGACGACCGCGTCGCAACGGAGGCATTGGGTGCAAACGCGCATCGTTTTCGCGCCGCCGTTCGGAAGCGAAACGCGAACGTTTTGAAGGTTCGGTTTGAAGTCGCGGGCGGTGATCCCGGTAACTTTCGTACCAACCCCCTTGAGGCGCTTCGCGCGACCGCGGGTGGTGATGTGGTTACCGACGATTTTACCTTTACCGCAAATTTCACAAACTCGAGACATTGTTATTCCTCTTTAATTTCCTAAAACGGGAAGACGTCGTAAAGTCAAACGCGCCGACCCCATTTCGCCGTTTCTATTTTCAAAAATTCCAATTATTTTCAAAAATCTTCGAATTTTCAAGTTTTCATCGCGTTAAACAACGCTTTCCAACTTCAAAATTCGTTTTTTCGACGCTTCGGCGGGTTCTTTTTTACGGAAACTTACCGTCCTGCGTTCCGACGTCGCTTTTTCGCCCGCGCCGCGTTCGAATCGCTCGGGTCCCACCCCGACGTTCGCCCGTTTTACCGACGAAAAATTTTAACCAAATCGAACGAAAACACGCTATCGCGCCCTCTTCGCCCGGTTTTCACGACGCCGCGCGAAACCTCGGAGGGGAACCGCAAGCTCCGCTCATCATTCGTCGCTTGCTTTCTGCCTCGGAAAGGGTTATGTTGGTACTAAACGCTTCGGACGTCGGTTTTCATTATAAACCCCTTCTCCTCTTCGACAAGGGGAGCCTGTCAAAAAATTTCCCTTTTTCTTCATTTTTCAACGTTTTCGAGCGATTTTTCTCATCTTGACGCGGACAAAGGTTTCGCCTTATTTACCCATTTTACGCAACCTGTCAATTCGCGTCTTTTTTTTGTCTAAAATTGCAAAAAACTTATTGCGTCGACCGTAAAGGTCGATTATAATACCAACGTCAACGGTTTTAGCTGTCGAGCGGCAATTGTGCGCCGGTTTAACCGTCGTTAATTACCGTCGAACTTTACCTATAATACTATATTAATTAATAACGTCAAAAGGAATGAAACGATGCGAAATCTCAATCGTCGCGACTTTCTGAAATCCTCCGCCGCTTTGGCCGCCGCCGCGACCGCGCTTCCTTGGACCGAAACGGTCAAACCGGTTTGGGCGCAAGCTCCGAGCGACCGTCTCCGTATGGGCTGCATCGGCGTCGGTTCGATGGGTCGCGGCGACGCGCACGGCTTCAACGGCCTTTGCGATATCGTCGCCATCTGCGACCTCGACGAAGAGTACGGAATCGGGCGCACGATTCGTTCCGGAATCGGGAAAAAAGACGACAAAGGCCAAACGATTACGCCGGACGTCTACAAAGACTACCGCCGCCTGATCGAACGCGACGATATCGACGTCGTCACGGTCGTTACGCCGGACCACTGGCACGTCAAGATCGCGATCGAAGCGCTCCAAGCCGGGAAACACGTCTTCTGCCAAAAACCGGTTACGCTGACGCTCGAAGAAAACGCGCTCATTCGCAAAGCGGTCGAAAAATACGGCAAAGTCTTCCAAGTCGGGACGCAACAACGCTCGCAACACGACCAATTCGCCTTGGCCGCGCTCATCGTTCGCTCCGGGATGATCGGCGACGTTAAGAAGGTTATCTGCCACATCGACGGTTCCCCGACCTCCGGCGATACGGACATTCCGCAAATGGCCCCGCCCGCCAACTTCGACTGGAACACGTACCTCGGCCAAGCGCCGTACACGGAATTCCTCGGCGACGGCGACTTCATCAACAAAAACAACAACGACAACCGCTTCGGTCGCACGCGTTGCCACTACGAATTCCGTTGGTGGTACGAATACTCCGGCGGTAAATTCACCGACTGGGGCGCCCACCACATCGACAGCGCGTTCTGGGCGCTCGGCCTCGACAAAGCCGGAACCGGCCCGCTCAAGGTCGACGGCACGAACGCGAAACACCCGGTTCCGTTCAAAAACGGGTACCCGACGGTCAACAACCGCTATAACACCAGCCACGAATTCGACGTCGGGGTTCAACTCTCGAACGGCACGGAAATGCGCGTCGTCAGCTCCTCGAAAGACGGCAACGGCCTTCTCTTCGAAGGGACGAAGGGGCGCTTCCACGTCAGCCGCGGCCGCTGCAAGGGGAAAGTCATCGAAGAACTCAAACCGGATACGTTCAAGCAAGAAGATTTCGACGCGCTCTACAACGGCAAACCGTTCGAAGGACACAAGCAAAACTTCATCCGCTGCATCCGCGAAGGGGGCATGCCGGTTTCCGACATTTGGTCGCACGTCCAAGCGTTGGCTTGCTGCCACCTCTGCGGTATCGCGGCCCGCTTGAACACCGTCGTCGAATGGGACCCGGTGAAAGAACAAATCGTCGGCAACGACCAAGCCGCGTCCTTCTACGGTCGCGAACAACGCAAGGGCTTCGAACTCCCGACCGTTTGAGTCGATTAGCGTTTGAACCGTTCGTTTCTCCCTAATTAGCGTCTCAAACGAACGGTTCCTCTTGAATGGGCGCGACGCTCCCGTTTTAACGTCGCGCCCCTTTCCTCGCTTCTTGAACGCGCATTAATAATATTGACGCGTTATTCGACGTAAAACGTCGTCGTTCGTTCGCGAACGTCGGCGCTTAGGGGCGTTCGGCCTCGTTTCTTCCTTTTCTCGATTTTAAGGAGTGTCGCGATGAATCCTAATTACGTTCACGTCTGCGTCGTTTTGGACGCTTCCGGCTCGATGAGCGTCGTCGAAAACGACGTTAAAGGGACGTTCAACTCGTTTATCGCCGAGCAAAGCGACCAACCCGGCAAAACGGTTCTCGACGTTTACCAGTTTTCCGACGAAACGACGCGCATCGTTCGCGGCGCCGACCTCGGAACGTTCGAAAACAACCTAATGCGCCATTATCGCTGCTCCGGTTGCACCGCGCTCAACGACGCCGTTTGTCAAGCGATCGACGAAATCGGGGCCGAATTCGCCGCGCTTCCGGAATCGGAGCGTCCCGGCCAAGTCCTCGTCGCCATTTTGACCGACGGCGAAGAAAACGCCAGCCGCCGCTTCACGACCGCCGACGTTAAAGAGCGCGTCGAACGTCAAACGAACGTTTACAGCTGGAATTTCGTCTTCCTCGCCGCCAATATCGACGCGACCGAAACCGGCGCCGCGCTCGGCCTCGCCGCCGACGACTGCGTCGCGTTCGAGTGTTCGGAAGAAGGCCTTGGCGACGTTTGCGCTTGTTTCTCGGAGCGACTCGCCGCGATGCGCGCCCCCCGACGCTAAAAAGCGCTAACTCCCCCGACGCGGCGTTCGGGAAGCGTTCCGGCGCCGCGCCGTTTCCGTTTTACCCAATCCCTCCAATTTACGCAAACTAAGGAAACGTCAATGAAAAAAACAACTTTGCTCAACGTCTTAACGTTTTCCCTTCTTGCGCCGCTCGCGTTCGGAGCGGACGACGCCGCGAAATCGATCGCCCCGCCCGGAAATTACGACGCTTGCTGGGTCGGCAACACTTTTTCCGGAAACGGCGGCGAAAACGGATTCGGCTATTGGGTTCAAAACGGCGCCGACGAGATCGAAGTCGCGCCGAACGGGCTCGTTCTCGCCGGTTGCGACTGGGACGAAGCGGGCCGTTGCGCCGGTCTTCACCTCGACGGCAAGGTCAACCGCGTCCTCTTGAAGCAGGAGGGCGGCCCGGAAACCGCTTGGGGTTGGAACACCGGGAACCGCGCGCTCGCGATCGACGGCGACGAAATTTACATCGCGAACCTCGGGAAACGGCTGATTCGTTTCGTCGGCTCGACGAAAGACCTCGACTCTTGGAAACCGGCGGACGAGGTCGCGCTTCCGGACGAACCGGTCGGGGCGAACGCGAAAAACGGCGTCTTGGCGGTCGCTTACGAAACGTCGCTCGAATTGCGGCGAACGAAAGACTTCAAAACCTTCGCGACTTGGACGCTCCCCGGCGCCGCGCCGAAAACCGCTCGAAAAGACGGCGACGGCGACAATAAGAAAGACGAAAAAACCGGGCCCGCGATTCGCGACGTCGCGCTCGACGGTCGCGGCGGCGTTTGGATTCTCGTCGACAATCAAATCCGGCTTCTCCGCTTGGGAGCCGACGGCAAAACGCTGACGGAAACGAAGATCGGCGCCTTTGCGACGCTCGCCGCGCCGACTTCCCTCGCCTTCGACGCGAAGAACCCGGCGCACCTGATCGTTTGCGACGACGGGCCCGACCAACAGGTCAAATTCTTCGACGTCGCGAACCCGCGCGCGCCGAAACTGACGAAAACGTTCGGCGAAAAAGGCGGGCTCTTCTCGAAAACGACCGACGCCAAGGGACGCAAACTCGCCGACGGCGAAGCGTTCCCGACGCGCCTTTACTCGCCGCGCGGCGCCGGAACCGACGCCCAGGGGAATCTTTACGTTTCGCTCGGCTTCAACGGCGCGCCGGTCGGCACGCTCGTCTTGCGGTCCTTCGCTCCGGACGGTTCGCTCCGTTGGTCGGGGGAAAACCACGCGTTCGTCGACACGTTCGGTTTCGACCCGGACTCCGACGGCGCCCGAATTTACACGCGCACGGCGATCTTCGAACTCGACCCGAACTCGAAAAACGCCGACCTCGATTGGCGCCATACCGCGACGACCGTCGACCACCTCCGTTACGTTAAAAAAGAGGACGAACGCCCCAATTACGCCGCGACCGCGTTCGTCAAAACGCTCGAAGGACGCCGACTTTATTACACGATCGGCCAATACGGCGGCGGGTTCCACTTCTATTCCTTCGACGAAGAAAACGGCGGCCAAATCGCGCGTCCGGTCGGAAAAATTCGCTCCGACGACGAAACTTGGGCTTGGCATATGGACGAAAACGGCGACGTTTGGCACGGCGACTACCACAAGAACCGTTCGATTCGCCGTTATCGCTTCCAAGGCTGGAAAAAGGTCGAGTCGGCGGACGTTCCGAACCTTTACGCGCCGATTTACGACGCGGAAAACCCGCAAGAATGGCCTTGGCCGGAAGACTTCGACCTCGTTCGCCGCGTCGTTTACGTTCCCGAAACGGATACGCTTTATTTGAGCGGTTATCTTAAAAACGCGGACGAGATCGACTCTTGGGGCGTTTGCGGCAAAACGCTCCGTCGGTACGACGGCTGGACGTCGGGCTCGCCGAAAATCGCTTGGACGGTCAAACTCCCGGTCAATCCGACCGGCGAAGACGGCAAACCGCTGACGCCGCAAGGCCTCGCCGTCGCCGGGGATTACATCTTCTGCGGGATGGTCAAGCCGGACGAAAACCGCCAACGCACTTACGCGCTCGAAGCGGCGACCGGCAAGGTTCTCGGCGCGTTCGTTCCGGGGGGCGAAGTCGGCGAAGGAGCCGGTTGGCAAGACATGCCGTAT
Organism: Thermoguttaceae bacterium; assembly: GCA_017549085.1. Lineage (GTDB taxonomy): Bacteria > Planctomycetota > Planctomycetia > Pirellulales > Thermoguttaceae > RUG369. The sequence continues at coordinate 1,120 of JAFYVO010000154.1, read as the reverse complement.
TCGGTCGCCGCGATGAAGCGGAAAAACGGCGATTATTTGATTCTCGTCGAGGAAGATTGGCGCGGTAAAAACATTCTTTACCGCTGGACGCCGCCGACCTCGAACGCCGCCGCAAAATAAGTCGACTCGCGTTCGACGCGGCGTTCGCGAGCGACTTCGTCTCCGGACGCCGCCCCTAAGCCAACTCGCCTTGGTCGACGGTTCGCGCGCCGAATCGTCGACCGCTTCGCTCAACGGTTGCGCCAAAAATTTTCTTAAAAAACGCAAGGGCTCTTCTCTTCTTTCTCTATTTTGCGTATAATACAAGGGGCGTGTCGAGCGCCCCGACGCGCCGCGCTTTTGCGCCGACGCCCTAGGCAACTTAGGCAATTTACGCAAGGACATCCCAATGACTCCGGAAGAAGCCGCCCAAATTCCCAACGAACCGACGACCGAAAACGCCGACGTTTCGACGCCGACGCCCCATCCTTCCCCGAACTTTGCGACGCCGAACGCCGCGCCGCGCCCGGTTCGTCCGCCCTTCCCGGCGCCGCCGCGTCCGCTCGGGTTTTGGCCGCTCCTCCTCAAAGACGTTATAACTTCCGTCGCCGGAATCGCGACCTTTTGCTTTTTGGCCTTTTTCCTTTTAATCGCGACGCTCGCCGGCGTCGTCGGCGCGTTGGGCGACTCTTCGGAATCGTCGTTGGTTCTTGAAGAAACGGTTTGCGGGAACGAAACGGCGGACGCAAAAATCGTCGTGCTGCCGATCGAAGGGGTGATCGAAACGGACGAATACGGCTTCCTGCGCGAAGCGATCGAGTGTCTCGCCAACGACGAGAACGTCCGCGGCGTCGTCTTGCGAATCAACTCGCCCGGCGGCACGATCTCCGGCAGCGACTATTATTACGCGCTCCTTCAAGACTTAAAAGCGGAACTCGACGTTCCGGTGATCGCCAGTATGGGAGACGTCGCGGCGAGCGGCGGCTACTACGTCGCGACGGTCGCCGACAAGATTTTCGCGGAACGCTCGACGCTGACCGGCTCGATCGGCGTTATCGTCTCGATGTACGACGCGTCGGAGCTTTGCGAAAAATTCGGCGTCGCGTCGACCCCGGTCGTCAGCGGCCCGATGAAGGGGATG
>JAFYVO010000153.1 GCA_017549085.1 Thermoguttaceae bacterium | reverse complement strand
GGTTCCAGCAACCGCTCCGCTCGCGGATTCAACCCGCCGAAATCGTGAACGAAACGCCCGATTCCGTGCCCAAGCCCGTGCCCGAAAAAGTCGCCGAACCCGGCGTCGGCGATCGTCTTTCGAGCGATCCCGTCGATTTCGTCGCAACGTGCGCCCGGTTTCATCGCGGCGATCGCGGCGTCGTGCGCGGCGAGAACGACGTCGTAAACCTCCCGAAATTTCCGAGCGAACTCGCTCCCCGGCGCCGCGTTCAACCCGCGTTCCGTTCGGAAAGTCCGCGTTAAGTCGCCGACGTAATCGTCTTTTTTCGCGCCCCAATCGATCAAGATCAACGACGATTCGCCGACCTTGCGCCCGCGCCCCGGGATCGCGTGCGGAAGCGCCGCTCGGTCGTCGAACGCGACGATCGTCGGAAACGCGACGTCGTCCCCGCCCGCCTTGCGCATTCGATACTCCAATTCGTCGCGCAAATCGACTTCCGTCGCGTCCGGCAAAATCGCCGACTTCAAAGCGCGAAAACCGTCGACGGTAACGTCGACCGCCGCCCGAATCGCCGCGATTTCGGTCGCGTCTTTGATTTCGCGCAACCGCTCGACGTCGTTCGCTCTCGCGACAAACTCGACGTCCGAAAACTTCTCGCGCAAGGAGTTATAGAGCGAAACCGTCGTCGACGCGGCTTCGATTCCAATCCGTTTCGGACGCGTCGACGAATACGCCGGATTCGCGACCGCGCCTTCGAGGAGTCCGAGCGTCGTTTCGCCGCTGCGCCGAATCAGCGCGTCAAGATCGGGCGCTTCCTCTTTGATTTGCTCCTCGAACCGAGTGTCGCTGAGCAAAACCGAGCCGGCGTCGCCGACCCAAAGATAAGAATCGTCGCCGCGAAATCCCGTCAAATACGATACGTTCAACGGGTCGACGATTAAAAAACCGTCGAGACGCGCCTCTTCCATCGTCTTTCGCAACCGCGCGCGCCGATACGCTTCGTTTCGTTCTCTCATCTTTTTTCTATTTCCCCTTCCTCGTTAAACCGCAACGCCATCAACGTTTGCGCAACTTTCCTTCTTCTCGTCGCCGCCTTCTTTCCGCCTTTTCGCGGCGACATAAAAAAACGGAAACCGCCTTAAAAGTCGGTTTCCGTTCGATACGTCGACGCTCAAACGATTAACGTTTGTTCATCATTTCCATCACGCGGTCGGCGATCGCCTTGACGAGCGCTTCGGTTTGCGGGTCTTTGCCGATTTCGACGTTGTTGTTGAGAATCGGATTCGACGCGCAACCGCACGGTTCTTCGTCGTTGCGACGGAAGCGCGGCGGGTCGAAGGCGCGGTGCCCGACGCCGGTTTCTTTCCAGCTGTCGCGGAACATGTCGTTCGCGCAGAGTTCGCAGTTTTCGACCTTCAAGCGCGGGTCGTTGATGCCCCACTTCGTCTTGAGTTGGAGGAGGTCTTCCGCTTCTTCGCGCGTGAAGTAGCTCGTCTTGCCCAAGTCGCGGGAAATCAAGAGGATGCGGCAATACGCGTCAAGGAGTTCGGTCAACCAATACGCCTTTTCGACGGTCGGGCCCAAGCTGACGGTGCCGTGGTTCGCCAAAACGATGACGTCCGACTTGTGGATGAACGGCAAAATCGTGTCGGCGAATTCTTGACCGCCCGGAATGGCGTACTTCGCGATCGGAACGTCGCCCATATAGATGTCGACTTCCGGAAGAACGCATTGCGGAATCGCTTCTTTCGCGACGCCGAACGCGGTCGCGTAAGGCGGGTGGCAGTGCAGAACCGACTTCACTTCCGGACGTTCTTTCATAATCGTCAGGTGAAGGAAGATTTCGCTCGTGCGTTTGCGCGTCCCGGCGATTTGGTTCCCTTCCATATCGACGATGCAGAGGTCTTCCGGTTTCATGAAGCCTTTGCAAATTTGCGTCGGCGTGCAGACGACGCGATTTTCGTCGATGCGGTAGCTGATGTTGCCGTCGTTCGCCGCCGCAAAACCTTTGTTGTACAACCGACGACCGATGTCGCAGATTTCTTCTTTAACTTGATGCAAATTAAGCATACTCGGTTCCTTTTGCTCTTAAACGCCCCGAACGCGGCCTCGCGCCCCGTCCCCGATGTTCGCGTTATCCAAATTATACCGCTAAAATAAATTTACGCTCTTTTCGTTTATCGACTTTTTCGCAATTTCCGACTTTTTAAAATCGCCGCCGTCCGCAAAAACGGTTTTCGCGTTAAACTTTATCGCCGCGCCGCGCTTCATTTCTTCGCCGCCAACGCAGCGACGACCTCCGCGTCGACGACGAGCGTGTCGAGGATCGCTCCGCAAAACGCGTCGACCGGTTTTTGCGTCGGGTGAAACGCCGCCGCGGCTTCCGCGCCTTCGCTTAACGCAATCCATTCGCCGATCGCCGCCGAACAATCGTCGTAAGCAACGACCTCGTTCCCCCATTTTCGCGGAATATCGGAGTTTAACAGCCGATTCGCCGCGTTCGCCGTCGCCGTTTCCGCGTCGACGCCCGCTTCTTTTTCCTCTTGCAACGTCGCTTCCGCCGCTTCGACCGGACAAGGCGACGCTAAATCGTCGAACGTCAACGGAACGACGATCTTAAACTGCGAACCGATCAACAGCGGGTGAACGCGGCTTAACACGACCTTGCCGACGACTTGCGCGACTCGCATTTTTCCTCCTTCGCTCCGCTCGCTATTTTGCCTAATTCGCTTTATTGTTTTAATTAACGCCGTTCGTTATCGTTTCGGCGCCCGCGTCGCAAAAAACTCGACGATTTGCCGGAACGGGAAAGGGCCGACGTCGCTCGGGTCGACGATCAACACGTTCGCGTTCGTCGCTTCGACGTCGCGCTTCGTTTGCTCGGTCGAAAACGCGACGACGGCGCGGACGCCGGAAAGCCGGTTCGCCCAAACGGACGCGATCGCCGCGTTTTTCGTCGTTATAATCGCTCGCGTTTCCTTATTTTGCGCAATTTCCGCCGCGATTCGCTTCGTCGTTTCCTTCAAACAGGAAAGTCGCGACTGCGCGAACGCCGCTTCTCGAAACGGACAATTTTCGACGAACGTCGGAAAACGTTCGCCGTCCGGAAGATGCAACGCCCAAAAGAGCCGCCCTGACGCGGAGCCCCCGCTTTTTTCCGCTTGAAACCGCGTCGCAATCGGGCGAATCGGCTCGTCGGCGAAAACATTCGACGCCGAGTAGGTAACGCGCGGCGTCTTCGTTTGGCTCGCCGACTCGCTCGCGACGCTCGAAACGCAACCGTCGACGATCAACTCGACGCTTAACTTGCGCAATTCGTCTTTTGCGGAAGGCGTCGCGATAAAATCGGGACGAACGCGCCAACGTTTTTCCGACGTCGACGCGGCTAAACGTCGAACAGTCTCCGCGACGAGCAATTTTTCCGCGACGTAAAAACCGGGAGAGGACGAAATCGGCTCGGCGTCCGAACGCTCGGCGCAACCGCAAGACGCGCCGTTCCCTACCTTTTCGCTATTTTCGCTATCTTTCGGCGTCGAAACCGACGCGGCGGCGGTCGAACGCGCCGCTTGAACGACTTTGAAATCGTTCGATAACGCGACGCTTAACCGAGCGGCGGAATCGTCGACGCGGTCGCCCCGCAGGTCGGCCATCACCTTGCCGACCAGTTCGTCCAAATTCCAACCTAAACCGCCCATTTTTACTCGTCTTCCTTTTTATTCGCCGAGTCGATAATACCAACGACGCCCCAACGCGCCGGGGTGATTCTTGTTCCAATAATATCGCCGCCGGTGTACGAACCGTCGCTCGTTATCAACACCAAATCGCCGATTCCGGCGCCGAGCGCGTCGAAAACGATCGCCGGTTCGCCGTCCGGGCGGTCGCCGTCGGTCGTAACCGGAACGGCGATCAGCATTTTATAACCGGTAAGCGATTCGTGCTTCATTACCGACGTCGCGTAACCGATAACCCGCGCTCGGTTCATTCGCCGCTCCTTTCGTCGCGTCGGCGGCTCGAACCGCGCTCGTCTCGACTTCGCGAACTTCCGGAACGATGCGAACGCCGCGAACGGCGGCGGCGCGAAGAGCCGTCGCTCGAACCGCTTCCGCTCCAAAACGCAAGACGGCGCGCGGCTTCCGCTTTACGTCGCTTCAACTCGGCAACTTGCGCCTCGCGACGACGACGCGCCCGCGTCTTCCAATAATCAAGTACCGTTCCGAACGCCAACGCCGCCCAAAACAACGCGACGACGTCCAAATCGTTGAACAACTTGCGTAGCGCGCCCAACGTAAAAGCCGCCGCTAACAAAAATAAAGCGCGAACGTCGTTTTTCGCGTCGATTCCCATTTTGCCGGTTCGCAAGCGACGCCAAAGGAGCGCCAACGCGACAAGCGCGCCGATTTCGCACCAGCTCGCGCTCCAGGCGGACGCCCAAAAGTCGCCCCAGTCAAAAGTTTCGATCGTCATCGTCGCGCCGGTTTCCTTCGTTCGTTCCGAAAAACGCTCGTGCGAGCGCTAAAACCGCGCGACGCCGTCTCCAACGTCGCGCGGACTATCGCAAAACAAGGAGCCGACGCTCGCGCCGCTCCCCGTTTTCCCCTAAAACATTGTCTTATTTGCCCAAAACGTGCAGGCTTTCGACCAACGCGCAGCGACGACTGCGGGTGAAGGTCAGCGGACGCGTGATCCCTTCGCCGGTCGGGCCCGCGATCGAATAGGAACCGTAACCTTCGCCGCCGCCGCCGTTTCCAGCGGTGCTCGGACCGTTCTTGACGAAAATGGTCGTGTCGAGCAGTTTGCCCATCTTCGTCATATTAACGACGTTATTCGAGTGAATGATCGCGGTGTGACGGAAGCCGTGTTCCGATTCGTAAGCGCGTTCGATCGCTTCGTCGACGTTGCGGCAACGGACGAACGGCAGAAACGGCATCATTTGCTCGACCGGAACGAACGGGTTCGAGTAGTCCGTTTCGCCGAAAAGCATCGGAACGTCGGACGCGACGCTCTTGCCAATGCCGGCGGCCAAAACGGCGGCGTCTTTCCCGAGGAATTCGCGGTTCGGCGCGTCGTGGCGAGCGGCGCCTTCGCCAACTTGAACGATCCCGCGACGGGTCATCGCGTCGGTTTCGACGGCGTTCAGGCGGACGGCGCCCGCGCGTTCCATCGCGTCCATCATCTTGTCGAAGACGGAATCGACGACGAAAACTTCTTTTTCCGCCAAGCAAAGGAGGTTGTTGTCGTAGGAACCGCCCAAAATCATCGAACGAGCGGCGCGGTCAAG
>JAFYVO010000152.1 GCA_017549085.1 Thermoguttaceae bacterium | reverse complement strand
CGACGAGGCGCAGCGCGTCGGTTGCGTCGAGGTTGATAACTTTTTTCGCGATTTGCGGTTCCGACGCGGGAGCGTCGGCGGCGGGAACGGTCGACGGCCCGAGGAAAACGGTCGCGGCGCAACACGCGGCGCAAAGGAACGCGCTTCGGGAGAGGTTTCGCAACATCGTTGGTCTCCTTGAACGGGAAGGAAGCGGAGGAAACGGGAAAGAAAGACGGGAGAAAATGGGGGAAACGGGTAAAAAATAAAGGCGAACGCTTTGCAACGTTCGCCTTTAATCGTCGGCCTCCCAACCGCTTGCGACGGCGGCGTCGGAACGCGCCGTCGGGGATTCGTTTGACGGGAAACGTCGGTTCGAGTCCGACGGAAAATACGAAACGCTCCAAGAACGCTTCGAGCGGAAAGCGATTGAAAGCGGGCGCGCCGAACGCTCGACGCGCCGCTAAGAATCAAACGCGACTATTTGACGCGGTTCGACGGGGTTTTCGAAGCCTGACGGCTCAGCAACCAAAGGAGGAACGGCGCGCAAATGAAGATCGAGCTGAACGTACCGACGATAACGCCGACGCTCATCGCGAACGCAAAGGTGTGAATCCCGGCGCCGCCGAAGGCGTAGAGGACGAGCGCGGTGAAGAGCGTCGTCAACGACGTCAGCAAGGTGCGGCTCAAGCATTCGTTCGTCGCGCGGTTGATAATTTCCTTCGTCAACGCTTCCGACTTGCCGCGGACTTCGCGGATACGGTCGAAGAGGATGATCGTGTCGTTGAGCGAGTAACCGATCAACGTCAGGAACGCGGCGACGGTCGCGAGACCGATCTTGAATTGCGAAATCCCAAGGAATCCGAGGAACGGCGCGAGCCAGTAGCTCAAACCGATCAGACCGAGGGTGAAGAGGACGTCGTGAATAAGCCCGACGACCGCCGAAATACCGAAGACCGCGCGCTTAAAGCGGAGCCACAGGTAAGCGACGATGCAGACCAAGGAGCCGAAGATAGCCAACATCCCTTGGACGCGAGCGTAACCGGCGACGGAGCTACCGATCGAGCTGGACGCTTCGAAGGCGACTTCTTCGGCGATTTGCGCGGCGACCTTTTGGGCGAGCGCTTCGACTTGCGCTTTGTCGTTCGCGTTGACGGCGACCGTCCATTCCTTTTTGGAAGCGGACGCGTCGGCGCCTTGCGGGAGCGAGACGACGAGCGCGGCGGCGCCGTCGGCGGCTTGTTGCAGGTCTTCGAAGTAACCGAGGACGACTTCGCCGCTCATCGGGCGGTTAAGTTTGACGTCGACCGCGATTTGCGTCGTCGGTTCGGCGGCGCCCGGAAGGACGACTTCTTGCGCTTCGCCGAGCGTGAAGTCCATCGCGTAGCGCGGCATCTTTTCGGCGAATTTTTCCTTCATCAGGTTTTGAACGTCTTTTTCGAAGTCGGCGGTTTCCATATCGGGCGGGCACGACGCGCTAATCGAGTAGCACGAACCGGCCGCGACGTCGGCGCCGGAGCTGTCTTTCGCCAAGCTCAATTCGCCGACGGTAAGGTCGGGAAGTTCGCTCAGGTTGGCGCGGACTTCGGAGATTTCGACCGGTTCGGTGAAGACCGTTTGGACTTCGACGCCGCCGACGAAGTCGACGTCGAAAATACCCTTGCCGCGGGCGCCGACGGCGATCAAACCGACGACGATCAAACCGCAGGAGATCGCGCCCGCCTTCTTGCTTATCGCGCAGAAGTCGAAGTTGTAGCGCCCGATCGGTTTCAGACCCGGGAGAATCGGGTAAACGCAACGTTTCGTGAGCCAGCCGTTTTTCTCGCAGGTTTCGAAAATGACGCGGCAGACGTAGGTCGCGGTGAACATGCTGAACAAAACGCCGAGGAACAACGTAACGGCGAAGCTCTTAATTTGTTCCGAACCGACGAGGTAAAGGATCCACGCGGTGAGCATCGTCGTGATGTTCGAGTCGAAAATCGCGGTGAAGGCGCGTTGGTAACCGTTGCGAACCGCCATACGGAGCGCGGCGCCGCCGTTGAGTTCTTCGCGAATGCGTTCGAAAATGAGGATGTTCGCGTCGACGGCCATACCGACGGTGAGGACGAGACCGGCCAAACCCGGGAGGGTGAAGGCGGCGCGCATCGCGATCATCGCGGACATAATCATCACGAGGTTCATCAAGACGGCGAACGTCGCGATGAAACCGCCGAAGCCGTAATACGCGATCATAAAGAGGAGGACGAGAACGCCGCCCCAAAGAACCGCGTTTTTACCCTTGGCGATGGTGTCGGCGCCGAGGGTCGGACCGGTGGTCATTTCGGTAACCGGTTCTTCCGAAAGTTTCGCCGGAAGAACGCCCGCGCGCATAACGGCGACGAGGTCGTTCACGTCTTTTTGAATGCGAGCGTAGTCGTCGGCCGAAAGGTTTTGACCGAAGTTGATCGAGCCGTTTTTGCCGATCGGTTCGTTGATGTTCGGCGCGCTGTGCAGGCGGTCGTTCATGACGACGCCGAGTTGACGGCCTT
>JAFYVO010000151.1 GCA_017549085.1 Thermoguttaceae bacterium | reverse complement strand
GCTTCCGATCGCGTACCTTATCTTCTTCGTGTTGAACAACAAACGAAGCTACATCGGCGACGCGGTCGGCAAGGGCGGGAAACGCGTTTTCGTCAACGCGATGTTGACGCTGGCGCTCGTCTTCACGACGATCAGCGCGGGGATCTCCTTCAAGAGCGCCGTTCTCGACAAAGTCTTCCCGAAACCGGCGGAACCGGCGGCGGTCGAAACCGCGACCGAAGCGGCGACCGAAACCGCTCCGGAACTCCCGGCGACCGAAGCCGAAGCGACCGAAACCGCTCCGGAAACGGCGGCGGAATAATCGGCGTCGGCGGTTAAGTTGCCGCGTCTTTCCCGGCTTCGCGTCGTTCGAGTGTTCGAGCGGCGCGGAGCCGGAAAGTTTTGGCGAAAAATCTCGATAGGAAACGGGCGCAGGCGCTGGAAAACGAACCCGACGTCGATTATAATAGATAGACGCGTCGAAACTTTTAAGGGCGACCGACGTTAGAGAAAACGAGAGAATAAGGGGCGACGAACGATGAGCGATTGGGGAAAATGGAGAAAAACGGCGAAGCGATTCGGCGCCGCGCTGATCGCGTTGACGGCGACCGCTTTCGCCGCCGAATCGGCGTTCGCGGACGACGCGCCGTCGTCGACGGGAGTTGCGGAACGAACTCTTCCGGCGCCGCGTCTCGCGGATCGTTGGTTTTACGCGTCGTTCGGCGTCGAAAGCGACGAGCGCGCCGACGAGTTGGCGGCCCTGATTCACCGCGCCTCCGCCGTCGGATACAACGGCGTCCTTTGGGCTTGCGGCGTCGAAAATTACTCGCGTTGGGACGACGCTCGAAAAGCGCGATTGGCGAAGATTCGCGCCGTCGCCGACGAGGAAAAGGTCGAAATTATCCCGATCCTTTGGTCGATCGGGTACGGAACGGCGCTGGGTTTCGACCCGAATCTCGCCGAGGGCCTGCCGGTTCGCGGTCTCCCGGCGCGAGCGGTCGACGGTCGCGTCGAAGCGGTCGCGACGCCGGTCGACGTTCCGAACGGCTCGCTCGAAAGTTGGAAAGAAAACCGCCCGACCGATTACGTCTTTAACGACAAACCGGGAACGATTTCCTTCCGCGACGGCGACGTCGCGCGGTCGGGCGCCGCGTCGATGCGATTCGAAAATTTCACCGCCGACCAACACGGGCACGGGCGGCTGATGAAAGAAGTTCGGCTGGAACCGAACCGCCTTTACCGCGCGTCGATTTGGTTCCGAACCGAGAACGTCCGCGGCAATTTGATGTTGCAGGTTTACGACGAAAAGGGCGCGCCGTTGGGGAACGCTCGACCGAAATACGACGCCGAGAGCGCGACCGATTGGACGCGGGTTTCCGTCGTTTTTCGTTCGCCGGAAGAAGGGAAAACGTATCTTTACGGCGGCGTTTGGGACGGCGTGGACGGGCGCTTTTGGCTCGACGATTTGACGGTCGAGCCGGTCGGGTTGGTCAACCCGTTGCGTCGACCCGGGACGCCGATCGTCGTCGCCGACGCGGAGAGCGGCGCCGTTTACGAAGAGGGGAAAGACTGGGTTTTGCCCGAGTTTTCGTTGCGGCTCTGGAACCCGAACGCCGAAAGCCAAACGCTGACGATTCCCGAAGGAAGCCGAATCAAAGACGGCCAAACGCTGAAGATCGACTATTATTATCCTCCGCTCGTCGGCGCGCCGCAAATCGGGACGTGTATGTCGGAGCCGAAACTTTACGAGTTCTTCGAAGAGTCGGCGCGCGCCGTCGCGGAGGCCCTCGCGCCGAAAAAGTGGTTCCTCAGTATGGACGAAATACGGTGCGCCGGAACGTGCGCCGCTTGCAAGGCGCGCGGCGTTTCGCTCGCCGAAATTTTGGCCGACTGCGTCGCGAAACAGCGCGAAATCATTCGCAAAACGACGCCGGACGCCGAGATTTACATTTGGTCCGATATGTTCGACCCCAAGCACAACGCCCGCGACAATTATTACGTTTGCGACGGCAGTTACGTCGGCGTTTGGGATTTGATTCCGAAAGACTTAATTATCAGCTGCTGGTATTACGAGATTCGCGAAGACAGTATGAAGTTCTTCTCAGAACGCGGGTTCCGAACGCAAGCGGCGGCGTATTACGACGTCGATTCGCTCGATTCGAGTCTCGATTGGCTGGAAACGTGCGCGAGAACGCCCGGTTGCGTCGGCATTATGTACACGACGTGGCGCAACAAATACGAGTTGCTTGAAGGTTTCGGTCGGGCGACGCTGGAAAGTCCGCTTCCTAAGGAATAACGAACGTATGACGCCCTTTTATTTCGTCGTCGCGACCGTTCCGCTTGCGCTGTATTGGCTCGCGCTCGCTTGGCTGCACAGTCGTCCGCAACCGTTCGCGGTCGACGGTCGCCGCGACTTTATCGCGCTTGCGCTCGCGTTGTTCGGCGTTTTTTTTATCGGCCCGGGAGCGGTCGCGCCGCCTCTTAGCGCGATGGCGGTTTGGCGCGCGAACGTTTGGGTTTTATGCGGTCTTCTTTATTTTTGCGTCGTCGTCCTTGCGGCGTCGTTGCAGCGACCGCGAATCGTCGTTTACAACGCGACTTGCGAAGAGTTGCGCGCGACTCTTTCCCGCGTCGCCCTGTCGCTCGACGACGAGGCGCGTTGGGCCGGCGCGTCGTTGAATTTGCCGAATCTCGGCGTTCAACTTTACGTCGACGGCGCCGCGTTGGGGCGCGTCGCGACGTTGGTCGGGCTCGACGCGTCGAGAGCGCAACAGGGGTGGCTCCGCTTAGAAAAAGAGTTGCGCGTCGAACTGGCGCGAACGGAGGCGCCGCGTCGTCGCTGTTGGCTTGCGTTCGCCGCGTTGGGCTGGGGGGCGTTGATCGCCGCGGGCGTCGTTTTTTTCGAGCGTCAAGAGGCGGTCGCCGACGCGTTTAGTTTTTATCTTTCCGTTTGACGCGCTGGGGGCGCGCTTTTTAGGTCGGTCGTATGAACGATAAAAACGAGCATTGGTTGCGGGATTCTCTCGTCGTTTCGTCGCGCACCGACGTCGGGATGCGCCGCTCGAACAATCAAGACGCGAGCGCCGTCGCGTTGGCCGCGACGCCGCGACTTGGGAAAACGCGCGGTTCTCTCTTCGTCGTCGCCGACGGAATGGGCGCGCACGCGGCCGGAGAGTTGGCGAGTCGGATGGCCGCGACGCTCGTTACGCAGGCGTATCTCAAGCGAACCGAGCAAACGCCCCCGGAAGCGCTGCGCGACGCGCTTCTCGACGCTCACTCCGAAATTCGCAAACGGGGCGAAAGCGACGAAGCGTTCCGCGATATGGGAACGACGTGCGACGCGCTCGCGATTCTTCCCGAGGGCGCTCTCGTCGGACACGTCGGCGACAGTCGCGTTTACCGTCTCCGCGACCGAACGATCGAGCAACTGACGTTCGACCATTCGCTCGTTTGGGAAGCGCGTCGTCTCCCGAATTCTCATCCGGCTTTTCAGAAGCTGACGAACATCCCGAAAAACATCATCACTCGTTCGCTCGGCCCGACCGATTCGCTCGTCGTCGACCTTGAAGGGCCGTTCCCGTTGCGACCCGGCGACGTGTTTTTGCTCTGCAGCGACGGCCTTTCCGGGCAGTTCGAGGATTCCGAAATCGGGCAAATTCTCGAAGTGTTTCAACCGGAGGAAGCGACCGAAACGCTCGTCAATTTGGCGAACCTGCGCGGCGGGCCGGACAACATAACCGTCGTCGTCGCAAGGTATAAAGCGGCGCCCGATTGGGAGTCGGTCGAGCGCGAAATCGAAAAAGCGGAGCGGACGCAGACGAAGAGGCCGCCCCTTTCGACGCTCGCTTGGACGGCGGCTGCTTTGGCGATCGCGTCGTTGGGCGCGGCGATTTGCGGATTTTGCGGCGGTTTCGGCGCGACGGTCGGCGTCGGCGCGTCCGCGTTGAGCGCGGCGTTCGTCGGGCTCTTCCTTTGGAGCGCTCGCGACCGCTTTTTCGCGCCGGAAAACAACTGGGCGGAAAAAACTTGGGGCGCCGGTCCTTACGTTCGCTCGTCCGCGGCGCCGAGCGCCGAGTTTTGCGAAAAGGTCGCCGACGTGTGCGAGCAGCTTTGCGACGCGATGCGCGAACAACAAATTTTCGCGCCCGATTGGGACGGCGTCGCCAAAGCGAGAGCGCAAGCGAAAACGGCGTTCGAGCGCGGCGACTTCGCCGGAGCGCTCCGCGCCGACGCCAGCGTCATTAATTATATGATGAGCGAACTGAAAAAGAACGCGCCGCAACGACGTTAAATAGGGTAAACGGGGAAGAGTCGGCAAACTCGGGGGGTTGCGCGGAATTTCGTTCGCGTTCCTTGCGACGAAGGGCGGCGCCGCCCCCGGTCTCCCCGTTGACGATTCGAAAAATTTTTTTAAACTGTGTAGAACGGGGACGCGTCGAACGAGCGTCGAACGCGTTTTCGAAACGAATATTGAGGAAACGGTCGCCGAACTGAGCGGAAGGGCCGTAAAAAGCGGAGAGTCGAGAGAGCAATGCTGGCGAAACGGGTGATTCCGTGTTTGGACGTTTGCGGCGGTCGCGTCGTTAAAGGAACGAATTTTGTGCGTTTGCGCGACGCCGGAGACCCGGTCGAGGTTGCGAAGCGGTACGAGCGCGAGGGCGCCGACGAGTTGGTTTTTCTCGACATCACCGCGAGTCATGAAGAGCGCGATACGATCGTCGACGTCGTGCGCAAGACGGCGGACGTCGTCTTTATGCCGCTTACCGTGGGGGGCGGGATCCGGACGGTCGACGACTTCCGCAAGATTTTGAACGCCGGCGCCGACAAGGTGTCGATCAACTCCTCGGCGGTGAAGACGCCCGATTTGATCGACGCGGCCGCCGCTCGTTTCGGAAGCCAATGCGTCGTCGTCAACATCGACCCGAAGCGCGTAATCCGCGACGGCGAAGAGTTTTGGGAAGTTTTCATCAACGGCGGACGGCTCGGAACCGGGCTTGAAGCGGTCGCTTGGGCGCGCGAGGTCGAGAGTCGCGGCGCCGGGGAAATCGTTCTCACCTCGATGGACGGCGACGGGACGAAAAACGGGTACGACCTGCCGATTTTGAAGGCGGTCGCCAACGCGGTGAAGATTCCGGTCGTCGCTAGCGGCGGCGCGGGGGAACCGAAGCACTTTGTCGAAGCGGTAACGGAGGCGAACGCGTCGGCGGTTTTGGCCGCGAGCGTCTTCCATTACGGCGAGTACTCCATCGCGGAGGTTAAAGAGGCGATGCGAGCCGCCGGGATTCCGGTTCGGATTCCGACGACGCCGAGCGTTTGACGGCGAAAATTCCGCGAAAATCGACCGTTTCGGTTGACCTTCTCGGAACGCGAACGCCGATAATAACGTCAAAAGAGCGTCGCGAAAGACGCCGCGCGTCGACGAGCGGACAACGAACAACGAAGACGGGCAAAATAGAGAATTTGGTTGAATAAAGACGAGACGAAACGCCGTCGAAAAACGGCGCGTTTCGGCTCGACGCAAGTGAACGGAGAAATAAGAACGCATGTCGACTCCCGAATCCGGCGCGACGCCCGATCGCGTCTTTAAGAAAAAGAAGGAACTTGAAATCGACCGCCTTTTCCAAGCGTTGGTTAAGCTCTCGGGGAGCGACCTTCACTTGAAAGTCGACCGTCCGCCTTACGTTCGCGTCAAGGGGAGTCTGCGCACGCTCAACCGCGGCCCCATCGACGACGAAGAAATGAACCGCCTCATCTTCCCGATGATGGACGAACGCAACCGCAAAATTTACAACGAAACCGGCGGGGCGGACTTCGCGCACACCTGCGTCGTCGACGGCGTCACCTGGCGTTTCCGCGTCAACGTTTTGACGCAAATGGGGCACGTCGGGCTCGTCGCGCGTCGTATTAACAACTTCATTCCGGAACTCGAAAAGTTGCACATTCCGCCGGTTCTTTACGAACTCTGCAAGTTCAGCCAAGGGATGATTTTGTTGGCCGGCGTCACCGGTTCCGGGAAATCGACGACGATCGCGTCGATGCTCAACTGGATCAACAAAAACTACAACAAGCACATTCTGACGCTCGAAGACCCGATCGAGTTTATGTTCACCGAAGAAAAGTGCTTGATCAACCAACGCGAAATCGGTCAAGACGTCTGCGACTTCGAAGTCGGGATGAAGCACGCCGTCCGCGAAGACCCGGACGTTATGCTCGTCGGGGAAATGCGCGACCGCGAAACGTTCGAAACGGCGATTCACGCCGCCGAAACGGGCCACTTGGTCTTCGGTACGATCCACGCCTCGACCGCGCCGTCGACGATCGGTCGTATTTTGGACCTTTTCCCGGCGAACATGCACAAGGCGATTCGCGGCGCCATCGCGATGAACATGAAGGGGATCGTCGCGCAGAAGTTGTTGCCGTCGATTTTGCCGGGCGTTCAACGCGTTCCGACGTGCGAAATTATGATCGTCAACAGCATTATCCGCAAGTTGATTTTGGAAGGCGAAGACGAAAAACTCGGCGACGCGATCCGCATCAACGCGCAGGAAGGGATGCAAGACTTCACGATGTCGCTCAAGTACCTCGTTCAAGCGAAGAAGATCGACCGCGCGACGGCGTTTGAAGTCGCGCCGAACATCGAGTCGCTCAAGATGGCCCTCAAAGGCATCGAAGTCAAGGAACCGGGGATTTTGTAATCTCGGTTCGTTCGCGGCGGTTTCGACTCGGCGTTTCGGGGCGAGCCGTTCGCGACGGCGCGCAAAGGCGTCGAAGTCAAGGAGCCGGGGATTTTGTAATCTCGGTTCGTTCGCGGCGGTTTCGACTCGGCGTTTCGGGGCGAGCCGCCGTCGTTTAATCACGGAAAACTAAACGGTTTCAAAAAACTAACGTTCAAAAGAAAAGCGATGGGGCGCGCGTCCGCCGACCGGTTGACCGCGCCTCCGACAGGGGAGCGTCGACGTTGAAACGATCTCTTAAAATAATGAAGTTCGTCGGTGTGTTTGCGTTCGCGACGGTGTTCGCGACGGCGTGCGGTTCCGACGCGGTTTTTGCCGGCGGCGTCGGCGGTTGGCGCAACGACGGGATGACGATTTGCCCGATCAAATTGGCGATTCTTCTCGTCGTTTATATGGGTTGGCTCGCGTCGACGAGTTGGATTAACAACGACGCGGAACGTCTCGGCGACCCCGACCGTTCCTTCTGGAACGGAATGAATATGGCCGTGTTCGCCGCCGGTTTCTTGGCGGCGCTCTTTATTCCGATTTTCTGGGCGGGGCTTCCGGTCGTTATCTTGGCGTGGATCATTCCGAATATGACGTACGTCAAGTCGCGCAACAAAGAAATGCTCGACGCCGACAAAGTTATGACGGCGGGGCACCTTGCGTTTTGGTTCCGCACTAAAGTTTTGAAACAAAAGGTGAAACCGAAGCCGCTCCCCTACGAAGGCGGTTCGATGATCCAACTCGGCGCGCTCGACAAAAACGCCGACGAACAAGCGCTCGTCGGGCGTCTGTTCCGTTCGCGTCAAGTGAACAACGCCGTCGGTTACAACCTCTTCCGCGAACTCCTGTATCACGCGTTGCACAACCGCGCGACCGACGTCGCGATCGAGTTTGGCGCCGAGGAAACGAAGTTCCAATACCAACTCGACGGCGTTTATCACCCGGTAACCGACGCGTTTAAGAACCCTTGGACGCGCGAAGAAGCCGACTCCGTCGCCGAAGCCGCGAAGTTCCTGATCGGCGCGAACCCGAAAGACCGTCGTTCGCGTCAAGCCGGGATGTTCCGGATGTTTTACGACAAAAACAAAAAAGGGAAGCCGTTGACTTGCGACGCGTCCCTTGAAACGGCCGGAACGCCGACCGGCGAAGTCTTCCGCGTCGCCTTCAAATTCCAAGCGGCGCGCCTCCGCACGCTCGACGAAATCGGCGTTTCGCCGGAACGTCAAGGGAAGATGCGCGAACTCATCAACGCCGACAACGGCCTCGTCGTCTTGGCCGCCGCGCCGCACCAAGGGTTGAAGACGCTCACGACCGTCGCGTTCAACACCGCCGACCGGTTCACCCGCGACTTCGCGACCGTCGAAGACGTGCAAAACCCGTACGAAACGATCGAAAATATTACGCTCAACACGTACGACTCCGCGCAAGGGCAAACGCCGATGGACATTCTCGGCGACGTCTTCTTCAAAGAGCCGAAAGTCGTGTTGGTGCGCGATATGAAAACGGTCGAAGCGTGGAAGCTCTGCTGCGACGAAGTGAAAAACGACCGTCTCATCATCTCGACGCAACGAGCGAAAGACGCCGTTTCCGCGCTGATCGCGCTCCTGCAAAGCGGCGTCGATAAGAAAGCGCTCGCCGACGCGATGACGGCGGTGATCGCGCAAAAACTCGTCCGCCGTCTCTGCGAAGAGTGCCGCGAAGAGATCAAGCCGAATCCGCAAATTTTGAAAAACCTCGGGCTCGACCCGAAAACCGAAAAGCTCTGGCGCAAACGCGTGCGACCGCAAGTCGAACCGGGGCAACGCGACTATTACGTCCCGTGCGAAGTCTGTCGCGACGTCGGGTATCAAGGGCGCGTCGCCGTCTTCGACTTGCTCGAAATCAACGACGAAATGCGGCAAATCATCGCCGCCGACGCCGACTTGGCCGCGAAAGACAAAGCGCTTCGCGCCGCGGCGATCAAGAGCGGACAACGCGGATTCTTGGTCGACGGCGCTCGACTCGTCCGCGACGGCGTTACGTCGTTTGAAGAGTTGGTTCGCGTCTTGAAATAACGGCGCGTTTCCGGCGGCGCGAAACGTTCTCGACGGCGACGAACGGAGCGTTTCGCGTCCCTTGACGACGACTAATATTCGGTAAAAATCGAGAATAAGGCGATAAAATATTATGATGGGGCTTCCTATTAGTTTTGTGGTCGCGGCGGTTCTGATGGGGATCGCGGGCTTGGCGTTTTGGCATAAAATGAAGATTTGGAGCGTGTCGATTCAAGGCTTCAATCTTCTTTTCGCGACGCTTTTCGCGATCGGGCTTTTCGAGTTTGTCGCGAACCAGCTCGACAACGCGTGGTCGACGGGGGCGTACTATAACGATATGTTGGCGTTTTTAGCGGTCTTTGTTCCCGTGCTCGCGATCTTGATGTTCGTTACGAGTCGAATCACGAGGGCCGACCTTTGGTTTTCGAAGAAGACGGACTCGATCGCGAAGTGGGTCGCGCTGTTTGTTATTTTCGGCAGCTTCTGCGGCACCGGCGTTTTTGTCTTCTTCCAAACGATGCCGGAGAAACCGCGTCAAACCTCGGCGCCGTTCACGATGAAAATCGTCGACTTTATGTCGAAAGGCTCGTTGAAACCGTTGATCGGTTCGTCGACCTTCGACACGACGAGCTTTGTGCAAGGGCAACACAAGCGCAACACTGAAGTTCACGATCAAGTCGTGAACGACGAAGGCAACTGGAAGTACGGCGAGTGAGCCCGTGTTGCGGCTTGATTCGCTAAATCGTTGACTATCGGCGTTTCCGGTTTCCGGGGACGCCGCCTTTTTCTTTTTTTGACGCAAAGGAGCCGTCGCGATGGCCGACAAATTGAAGCCTTTGGAAAAAACGTCTTCCTCTTTGTTTGACGCCTTGAGCGCCGACGCGAGCGTCGCGAACGTTTCGAACGCGGCGGACGAACTGGTTTCGAAGCGGGCGTCCGCGTTGGCGATCGTTTCGGCGACGCTGGGCGCGCTTTCGTTTTTATCGCTCTTGAATTTAGGCTTTTTGGTCTTTTCGGCGTTCGGCGTCTTAGCGGCGATTTTCGCGTTGGCGGCGATCGCGAAGTCGGGGGGCGAACTGATCGGGCGGTCTTGGGCGCTCGGCGGTTTGGCGTTGGCGTTGGCCGGCGCGATTTCGGGCCCGCTCTGCGCCGCGACGTACCGCGCCGACTTTGAAGCGCAAGCGGACGAATTTTGCCAAATTTGGTTCGAAACGGCGAAAAGCGGCGACTTCTTGGCGTTGCGTCAGTTGACGCGTTCGCATTGGGAGCGTTCGCCGATTCTCGACGAAATGGACGCGGTCAAATATTGGGCGGCCTCGACGCACGACGACGACGCGCACCGCGAACTCCATTCGTTCTTGGCGAATTCGACGCTGCTGACTTTGGCCGCGCTCGGCGATCGCGCGCAAGCGACTTTTTACGCGACCGAAACGCAAACGATCAACTCGAAAGTCGAAGTCGCGACGCGGATTTACGCCGTTACGGTCGCGCCCGAAAAAGAGGGCGAAACGAAAGAAACGTTCTTCTTGCGCTTAACGGTCGAGCGTCGGTTGCGCAAAACGGCGCGCGGCGAAAAGTCCGTCGGTTGGAACGTTCACGCCGGCGACTGGCGACCGCTCGAAATCGACGAAAACGGGCGTCCGATTCTTAAAAATTACGACGAATGACGCGGCAAGGGGCGACGTTTACTTTTCGCGACGTTCTCGGCGACGGCGGTTTGATCGCGCGGCGTCGGGGCGATTACGAGCGTCGCGCCGAGCAGCTGGAAATGGCGGCGGAGGTCGACGCGGCGTTGCGCGAGCGTCGTCATTTAACGGTCGAGGCCGGCACCGGCGTCGGCAAAAGTTTCGCGTATCTCGTTCCGGCGATTCTTTTCGCCGTCGAAGATCAAGTCCGCGACTACCGTCCGGACGAAGCGTTCCCTTGGGGCCCCGACGAAGCGCCGTCGGGGGAGGGCGCGTCGCCGGATTCTCCGAAAAAAACGGGCGAAAAAGCCGCTTTGCAAGGGTTGAGCGAGCGCATTGAAGCGGCGAAAGCGGCGGCGTCCGAGATTCTTCAACCGCAAAACGTCGCCGACGCGTCGAAGTCGAGGAGCGCGTTCGGCGTTCTCGAAGGCGGCGCCGAGTCGACCGCCGAGACGCGCCGCGTCGTCGTTTCGACGCATACGATCGGCTTGCAGGAGCAACTCTTCGAGAAAGACGCGCCGTTTTTGTCGTCGATTTTGCCGTTTGAGTTTTCCGTCGCGCTTGTTAAGGGCCGCTCGAATTACCTTTGTCGACGGCGGTTCGCGTCGGCGGCGAAGTCGGCGGCGGGGGGAACGCTCTTTGAAACGGAGGAGCAAAAGGAGTTTGAGCGGTTGAAGAAATGGCTCGAAACGACGCTCGACGGTTCTCTCTCCGATTTGTCGCCGGCGCCGAAGCCGGAGGTTTGGAACGAGATTTGTTGCGAACAAGGGAACTGTCTCGGTCGCAAGTGCCCGTTTTTCGAGCGTTGCTTTTACGCGAAGGCGCGTCGGCGGCTCGATTCGGCGAAAATTTTGATCGTCAATCACGCGTTGCTTTTCAGCGATTTGGCGATTCGCAACATCGGCGGTTCGATTTTGCCCCGATACGACGCGGTCGTTTTCGACGAAGCGCACACGATGGAGCAGGTCGCGGCGGAACACCTCGGCGTCGAGCTTTCGCAGTATCAGATCGACTACCTGCTTAATCGACTTTACAACGACCGCGCGAATCGTGGGCTCCTCGTCGAGGAGATGGCGCGGGTTCCGTTCGGCGCCGATAAGGAGACGTTTGAGCGGGCGGCGCGTTGGGTCGACGACTGCCGATTCCGCGCCGAGGAATTTTTCGCGTCGTTGGCCGATTGGTTGGAGGCGCGACCCGGCTCGTCGGGGCGCGTTTTTGAGCGTCGAATCGTCAAGAACGGTCTTTCGGAGGGGTTGGCGCGGCTCCGCGACGCGTTGCGCAACGCGTCCGATTCCTTGGAAGACCCGGCGCGGCGGCAGGAGTACGTCGCGGCGCGAACGCGGGTCGAGACGTTTTTGTCGGCGTTGGAAAACTGGCTGGGGCAAGGCGAGGACGGTTTTGTTTATTGGCTCGAAAAATCTCGGTTTCGAGGTCGGTTGAAAATCGTTATGAAGGCGGCCCCGATCGACGTCGCGCCGATTTTGCGCAAGACGCTTTTCAACGTCGTTCCGACGGTCGTCGCCGCGAGCGCGACGTTGACGACGGCGACGCCGAAAAGCCGGAAAAAGGGGAATAAAAGCGGGACGGACGGCGGCGGTCTCGACGCGGCGACGGCGGAAGAGACGCGGCGCGCGTTCGCGTTTTTCCGGTCGCGGGTCGGTTTGTCGGACGCTCGGGCGCGGGCGCTTGGAAGTCCGTTCGATTACCGCCGTCAAATGACGCTCGTCTTGGCGCGCGGGCTCGAACTCGACGACGCGGCGGCGCGGCGACGGGGGATCGGCGACGGCGAGCGGGCGTCGTTCGACGAACGGCGGTTTTACGCGGCGCTTCGGGAATACATCGCCGAAACGGACGGCGGCGCGTTCGTCCTCTTCACCAGCAACGAACGGATGCGCCGGGCGACCGAGGCGCTTTTCCCTTGGTTCGCGGAAAACGAATACCCGTTTTTCTCGCAATCGGAGGGGCTTCCGCGTCAAAAGATGGTGCGAGCGTTTAAGGAGACGAACCGCGGCGTTTTGTTCGGCGTCGACAGTTTTTGGCAGGGCGTCGACGTGCCGGGCGCCGCGCTCCGCAACGTTATTATAACGAAGTTTCCCTTTTTGGCGCCGGAGCAGCCGCTCGTCGAAGCGCGGCTCGAAGCGATCGAAGCGCGCGGCGGTTCCTCCTTTCGCGACTACCTGCTTCCGACGGCGATTTTGAAGTTCAAACAGGGCGTCGGGCGGCTGATTCGGACGAAATCGGACGTCGGGCAGGTCGTTGTTCTCGACTCGCGAGTTCATACGAAGTCGTACGGTCGGGAGTTTTTGCGCGCGCTCCCGGACTGCAAAATTCGAATCGACGATTTTTCTTGACCGATTTCGTCGAGATTGGCGTTTTCGCGTCGGCTTTTCGTTGGGCGGCGCTTCTCGACGCGGCGAATTCGGGTAAAATGAACGGAACGGACGCGGAGCGCGGGACGCAAGCGGCGCGTCGACAAAATCGAAAACGGTTGAATAAGAAAGCGAAACGGCGGCGATGAAGAAGTTTTACATTGAAACGGTCGGTTGTCAAATGAACACGCTCGACTCGGAACTCGCGGCGGCGGAACTGATTACCGCCGGTTGGGAGCGAACGGAGACGCGCAAAGACGCCGCGCTTTTGCTCTTCAACACCTGCAGCGTCCGCGAACACGCCGAAGAGAAAATTTACAGCGCGCTCGGGCGTTTGAAGCATTGGAAAACGCAAAAGCCCGGTTCGCTCATCGGCGTGATGGGGTGCATGGCGCAAAAAGACCAAACGACGATTTTCCGCCGCGCGCCGCACGTCGACGTCGTCGTCGGCCCGGGACAGATCGACCGTCTCGTCGATTTGGTCGCCGACGCCGCCGCGACCGGAACGCAACAAATCGCCGTTAGCGTCAATCGCTTCGAGAACCGCAACGCGCCCGGCGCCGTTCGCGATTCGTTCCGCCAACACGACCCGAAACGCTTGCCGGGCGTTCGTCCGCGCGTCTTCCAAGCGATGGTGCGGATTATGTTCGGCTGCAATAAGTTCTGCTCGTACTGCGTCGTCCCGAGCGTTCGCGGGCCGGAGCAATCGCGCCCGCCGAAGGATATTTTGAACGAAATTCGAACGCTCGCCGATCAAGGTTGCGTCGAAGTAACGCTTCTCGGGCAAACGGTCGACAGTTACCGTTACGTCGAAGGGGAAAAGACGACGCGCTTGGCCGACTTGCTCGTCGAGATCGACAAAATCCCGGGAATCCGCCGCGTTCGTTTCGTCAGTTCGTACCCGACCGATATGTCGGACGCCTTGCTTCAAGCGGTGCGCGACTTGCCGACGGCGACGCCTTACCTGCACGTCCCGGCGCAACACGGCTCGAACGCGGTTCTCGAGCGGATGCGTCGCCGTTACACGGTCGAAGAATATAAAGACTTGTGCGACCGGATTTACGCGACGATTCCCGGCGCCGCGATCACAAGCGACTTCATCGTCGGTTTCTGCGGCGAAACGGAAGAGGAGTTCGCGGAAACGGTCGAGTTGGTGAAGTACGCCCGCTTCAAAAACAGCTTCATCTTTAAATACTCGGTGCGACCCGGGAACGAAGCGGCGCGAACGATGGTCGACGACGTGCCGGAAGAGGTCAAAAAGCGACGGAACAACGAGCTGCTCGCGGTGCAAGACGCGATTTGCGCCGAGTGGAACGCGTCTTTCGTTGGGAAAACGGTCGAGGTGTTGGTCGAAGGGCCGAGCAAGCGCGAAGCGCGTCAAACCGCGTCCCCCGCCGACGAAGCTCTGTACGCCGACGCGGAGCCGATCGAAGCGACCGTCGACGCGACTGGGAACGTCGTTAGCGCGGAGGAAATTCTCGCCGCGTCGCGACCGAGCGTTTGGGCTCCGTCCGACGAAATCGTCCAGCTGACCGGGCGAACCCCCTGCGACCGCGTCGTCGTCTTCAACGGCCCGCGTTCCTTGGCCGGCGAGTTCCGCAACGTGAAGATTACCGACGGCAGCCCCTTCACCCTGATGGGCGAGTTGACGGACTGAGCGTTGCGAAACGGCGTAAAACAGGGCGTTTGGCGAAGGAGGCGCAAGCGCCCTAACGACGCTTAATGGACGGGGAATTTGCCGATATAATGAAACGCTTTTCTTTGGGCGAGTGAATGACGGCTTATTAGCTAGCGGCGTGTAACATCCGTTGAAAATGAGTTGACGGTAATGCAAACGTGCAGATGGGAAGAGGTTCTTGAAATTCGCAACGGCAAGAACCAAAAGAAAGTCGAAGACCCTAACGGCTCTTTTCCGATTTACGGAAGCGGAGGCGTTATGGGATACGCTAACGATTATCTATGCCCTAAAAATACGGTTATTCTTGGGCGAAAGGGAACGATAAATCGTCCGATTTACGCGGACGTTGAGTTTTGGAACGTCGATACGGCGTTTGGACTTATCGCGAATTCCGAGCGCTTGTCGTCGAAATATTTGTATTACTTTTGCGTTCATTTTGACTTTGAACGTTTGAGTACGACGGTTACGATTCCTAGTTTGACGAAAGCGAATTTATTAAAAATTGAAATTCCGCTCCCGCCGCTTGACGAACAGGAGCGAATTGCCGCGGAGTTGGACGCCGTCGTTGCGACGCTGAAAAAACGACGGGCGCAACTCGCGGAGTTGAACGCTTTGGTTGAAGCGCGCTTCGTCGAGCTTTTCGGCGCGCTTGGAACGAATCCGCGAAACTTTGCGACGGTCGCGCTGGGCGACGTTTGCCGCGTCAATCCTAAGAAAAACGCCGCGCTTTTTCCGAACGACGATTTTCTCGTTTCGTTCGTTCCAATGCCCGCCGTTTCGGAGCGCGGCGAAATCGACGCGTCGAGCGTTCGGGCGTATCGCGACGTCAAAAAAGGGTTTACGTCCTTCGAAGAAAACGACGTTCTCTTTGCGAAAATTACGCCGTGTATGGAAAACGGCAAAGGCGCGGTCGCGCGCGGTTTGAAAAACGGCGTCGGATTCGGTTCGACGGGGTTTCATATTTTACGTCCGACGGCGGGCGTCGCGAATCCGTTTTGGCTTTATCAGATAACGGCGTTTCGGCAATTTCGCGTCGACGCGGAGAAAAAAATGACCGGAAGCGCCGGGCAGCGTCGCGTTCCCGCCGTTTTTTTGGAAAATTATCGCGTCGCGCTTCCGCCGTTTGAGTTGCAAGAACGGTTTGCGGCGGAGGTCGAGCGCGTCGAAGCGTTGAAGGCGACCGTTCGCGACGGGATCGCCGAGACGCAAACGCTCTTCGACGCGCTTTCGCAACGCTATTTCGGGTGAAACGTCCGGCGATTTTTCGCTAAATTGCCTAAGTTCGCTAAACGACAGCGTCGGCGGAGTCGATTTTCGGCGCGCGGACTTCCAACGCAAAAACGGAGGCAACGGCGCGACAATTGGTCGGGGAGAGCGCGTCGGCGAATTGGGAAACGTCCGTTTTCGGCGCCGCGAACTTGCGAACGGTAAAGAAAACGGAGACGCTTCAAAGCCGGTTTCCCGCAAGCTGTTTTCAAGCAAGAAATAAAAAAAGCTCCGAAATTGCTTTCGGAGCTTTCAGTGGGCGCACATGGACTCGAACCATGGACCTCGTCCTTATCAGGGACGCGCTCTAACCAAACTGAGCTATGCGCCCG
>JAFYVO010000150.1 GCA_017549085.1 Thermoguttaceae bacterium | reverse complement strand
CCGCCGCCAAACGAAAAAAGGCGCCCATATCAGCTATCTTTCCTATATTAAGCCGATTTTCGGGTCGATTTCGTCCTACCGTTACCCGCGCATTAAAACGGAGTTTACCGACGCGCCGCAAACCGCTCAAAACACGCAAAGCGCCGCGCCGTCGGAAACCGCAAACTCGAGGCAAAGCGCCGATATTTCCGCCGCGGCGTCCGGTTCGACGCGCGAAATCGTCGGGAAATGGCCGTTCGTCTTCAATTTGCCGCGTTACGGTTGGGGGCTGCCGCTCGTTCCGCGTTGCGTCGGGGTCGACGGGCGCCTCGATTACTGCATTTTTAAGGGCGGCAAATTGTTTTTGGCGCTCTTCGACGTTTTTTGCGCGCAAATGTTCTCGTCGCACCGTCTCCTGCCGAACGCCAAGCTCGGCGTCGGAACGACGTTCCGCTTAACCGCCGCCGACCCGAACGCTCCCGGCGCCGCGACGATTCCTTATCAAATCGACGGCGACCCGGGCGGCGTGTTGCCGGTCGAAATCGAAACGGTCCCGAACCGTTTTACGGCGGTCGCTCCGGCGGCGGTCGTCGCTCGACTCGAACGGGCGCGACGTTAACCCCGCCGTCCCCGCCCTTTATTTAACGCGGACGCCGAGTCGGCGACGCTCCGACGAGAACGCCGACTTCGCGTTTTTCCCCTTTATTAATATATAAGGGGAAAAACGCGAATCAGCGCCGCCGCGCACCGTTGGGGGGGAGCGCGTTTTTCGGCGTCAAAATACGTTGAAAAAAGCGGTTGCGCAGGCTTCGCGTTTGAAGGCGTTCAACTTGGCGGGAAAAAACGCGAAAAATCGGAAAAAACGCTGGAAAATCGCGCGCCGACGTGTTAAAATAAAAGAGTCGGCGCAATCTGTCGTTTTTTTAGCGCAACGCGAAAAGTTAGGTTCGTTTATGTCGTTTTTAGAAAAGATTTTCGGAAAAAAGAAGCTCGACTACCAAAAGCGCTTTATTCTCCTCAAAGCGGCGATTTCCGGAACGATGTCGAGTTTTTATATGGCGCGCGACCGAGAAACGGACAAAATCGTCGGCCTTAAAATCCTCGACAAAGCGAAAACGAGCATCGTCGAAGACCGTTATAAAGGGATTCGCGGCGTTTACAAACCTCGCGAAGGCGAAATGGCGGTGAAATTTAAGCACCCGTACATCGTCGACACGTTCGAAGAAGGCTTCACGACCGACGGCGAACAATACCTCGTGATGGAGTACCTCGAAGGGACCGGCCTCAACAACATCCTCATGATTAAGCAGGATATGCTCGCCGGGAGCCGTATGCGGTACATTCGCCAATGCGCCGAAGCGTTGAAAGTCGTTCACGAAGCGGGCTTTATCCACCGCGACTTCTGCCCGCGCAACCTCCTCTTCACCGGCGACGGCGAAGTCTTGAAGTTGACCGACTTCGGCCTCTCCGTCCCGAATAAGTCCCCCTTCACCGACCCCGGCAACCGCACCGGAACGCCGAACTATATGGCGCCGGAGCTTGTCCGCCGTCGTCCGACGAACGAACGCGTCGACATTTTCGCGTTCGGCGTCACGATGTACGAACTCTGCACCCGCGAACTCCCTTGGCCGCGCGGCACGAACGGTCTCGCCGCGATGACGCACGACACGCCGCCGGAACCGATTCAAACGTACCGCCCGGCGATCGACCCGCGCCTCGCCGACGCGATTCACTGGTGCATCGTCGCCGACCCGAAAGAGCGTTGCCCGTCGATGGAAGCTTTCTTGAAGAAGATCGAAAAGGTCGAGTACGAGGATAAACTTCGTTGACGCTCGATCGAATCCTTTGCGTCCGACTTTCGCCCTAGTTCGCGGAAGTCGGACTTTTTTTCGCTTAGCGCCGCTTTAAACGCCGCTCAGCGCCCGCAAAATCGACAAAGTCGCCGCTGTTTCCCATTTTATCCTTTTCGCGACGCGTCATTCGATAAAAAAATCGAAAAAATCGCAAAAATCGAGCGTCGCGCCGTTCCATTTCCCTTAAAAATCTAGTATAATACGTCTTAACAATTTAAGAAGCGCGCTTAAAATTGTGCGCTTTGTCTTCGCGCCGAAATTTTCGCGACCTTTCTCCGTCGCCGCTCGGTTTCGACGCGTTTTTTTCCCTTCTATTACCGCCGCCGAGGTTCCCTATGTCGCTCAACCGTTCGACTCGCCGCGATTTCCTCAAAACGCAAGGCGCGGGCGCGATTTCGCTCGCGATGTTCTCCACGTTCGCCCCGCGTTGGCAAAGTTACGCGGCCGATTCGCCAAACGAGCGCTTCAAAATCGGCTTTATCGGCTGCGGCGGGATGGGGCGCGGCGACGCTCGGGAACTGGCGCATTTCGGGGACGTCGTCGCCCTTTGCGACGTCGACCGGGAACACGCGGAGTCGTTCCAACACGACGAATACGTTACGAAAAAGCCGAACGAAACGCAAGTCGTTCAAGATTATCGCCGGGTTCTCGAACGGGACGATATCGAAGTGATCGGGATCGCGACGCCGGATCATTGGCACGTCAAAATCGCCGTCGAAGCGCTCTTGGCCGGAAAACACGTCTTCTGCCAAAAACCGCTCACGCTGACGATCGCCGAGAACCAACTGATTCGCGAAGCAGTCAAAAAAACCGGCAAAACCTTCCTCGTCGGCACCCAACAGCGTTG
>JAFYVO010000149.1 GCA_017549085.1 Thermoguttaceae bacterium | reverse complement strand
GCTTGATGCGCCGGGGTTTCGCCGCGGAAAAACGGACGAACGCCCGGGAACGACAACGCTTTGCTCGACGCGGCCGTTTTCGCGGAACCTTCGGTTTTCGTCGACGTCGCAAGGCGAGCGCGTTGACGGTCGAGCGATTCGCCGTAGAGCGCGTTTTGGCGAGCGATTTCTTGCGCTTTCCAATCGGCGCGAGCTTGGGCGCGAGCGGCTTCGATCATCGCGCGTTCGGCGCCTTGAATCGTCGTCAACGCGGCGTCGACGGCGACGAGGCGACCTTTCGGGCTTGCGAGTTCCAAACGAGCGCCGGTTGCGAAGAACGCGGCGGCGGAAGCGGGATCGTTTTGGCGAGCGGCGCAGAGTCCGCGGAAGTAATAAACGCGCGGATCTTCGCTTTTCGCGGCGATGGCTTCGTCAAAAGCGACCGTCGCTTGAACGAAATCGCCGGCGGCAAAACGACTCGCGCCGCGAACGTAATCGGAAGCGCCCGAATCTTGCGCGACCGTCAACGAGGCGGCGCCCAAGGCCGCGCTCAACGCCAATCCGAGCGACGCTCGGCAAAATTTTCGATTGAACATATTCCGACTCCATAAAACGCTCGGTTGCGCGCCGTCGTCTCGTTGAGAAAACAAGAAAAACGACGGCGGAGGAAAATTTCGACGATTCCGAAAAAATACTTCCTTCGTTTATGATAATCGGTTTGTCGTCAAATTTCAAGACGCGCCCCTTTATATTTTTCGAACTTTTTTATCCGGCGCGCTTAATTTTTTTGATTTTGCCGAATAAAAAGACTTTGTCGGCTTCTGAGCGCGTCGCGCAAAAAGAGAGACGAATTTTCACTTGCCCGTTCGCGACGTTTCGGCGTCGTATAATATCTTGAAACGGCGGAAAGCGGCGCCGACGGCAAGGCGGAGCGCGCCATTAATATATATTAAGGGGAAAACGCGGCGGACGCAAAGCGTCAAGCCCGACGGGAGTGAGGATGACGAAGAGAGAACGGGTCGCGTTCGCCGGATTTTTGTTGCTGGCGTTCGGCGTCGAGATGGTTGTCGTTCAGCAGGCGGTGTTGCGGGACGGCGTCGCGCAGGTCGTCGTGAAGCGTTGGGGGGACGAAGGCCTTGCGTCGGCTTTTGCCGGGGCGAGCGGGCGGCGAATCGCGCTTCCGGTGCCGGACGCGGTGGGGCACTGCGTCGCGACGAGCGGTTTTGTTTTGATTCTTTGCTGCTATATCCTGTTAAAACCGGATGAATAAGCGCGACGCGGAGTTTGGCGAAGAATAGGCAAGACGCGAGGAATAGGAAAGAATAAAATAAAGCGTTTGGGCGTTTGGGTAAAATGGGTGTTTTGGATGATTTGGGGGTTTGGCGCGGACGAGCGGTTTAAGATATTTTGGGCGAGCGCGTTATTTTAGCGAAAGGTCAAAACGGAGAACGAAGAGAAAATTTAACTGAATATTCCGCGTAAAGTGTAAAAAAGGAATAAAAGACTTAAGTCGTCCGCCGCGGGCGCCCGATGAACGGAATATCCGATTCGAGCGGGACGGCGGGCTTCCGCGTCGCTTGGATCGAGAAAATTTTTGAGTAAAAAACTCCGAAAAAAGCGGCGTTTTCGAATTGCCGTTAAATGAAGGAAAACGGAGAAATTTCGGTTTTTCAGCGAAAATTTTTCGTTTTGCTTAAAGTTTGACGCGACGAGGAAACAAAGACGGTTCGGCGCGGCGACCTTTGACGGCGCGCCGGGCAAATTTGGGTTGGGCGATATTCCTATGAAAAAACGGTTGGTTGGGAACTGGAACGGCGGACGTCTGCGTTGGGCGACGTTTTTCTGCGCCTTGACGGCGGCCGCGACGGCGACGTCGGCGACTTGGGCCGACGGCGGCGACGAACAACGTTGGTTGCGAACGCCGAAATCTCCCATCGTTGAGCGAATTAAGGAAACGCGCGAGTCGGTCGTTAGCATCCAAGGCGAAAAACAGTGCGAAGTCGGAAAACGCGCCAACGCTCAGTACGACGTGTACAACGGGATGGGAACCGGCGTCGTCGTCGACGAACGCGGGTATATCCTGACGAACTATCACGTCGTTAAAGGCTTGCTGAAGTTGGAAGTCGTCGCCGCCGACGGCGAACGTTATCGCGACGTCGAGTTGATTCGCAACGACGTCGCGACCGACTTGGCGATTTTGAAGATTAAGCCCAAAACGCCGATGAAGAAAATTCGGATGGGGCGTTCGGAACTCGTCGACTTGGCGGAAGACGTTTGGGCGATTGGAAACCCTTACGGATACGGCGGTTCGGTTACAAAGGGGATCGTTAGCGCGCTTGGACGTCCGCTTGAAGTAAGCGACGCGTTGTCGTATGAGTCCGTGATTCAAACCGACGCGGCGGTCAATCCTGGCAATTCCGGCGGGCCGCTCATCAACGCCGACGGCGAAATGATCGGGCTCAACGCCGCCGTGCGCGAAGAAGCTGAAAATATTGCGTTTGCGATTCCGATCGACGTCGTCGCGGCGGTCGCGGAACGGATGATTCGGCAATCCGTTGCGAAAATGACGCATCACGGGCTAAAATTCCGCGTTGTCGACGCCGCGTCGCCGGAATATCCGGTCGACGGCAACGGCGAAGACTGCTTGGTCGTCGATTCGGTCGAGCCGAAGAGCCCGGCCGCGCAAGCCGGGATCGAACCGGGCGACGTTCTTATGTCGTCGAACGGTTTTGAAGTGCGCTCGTCCCTTGACTTTACGTGTTCGCTTATTGGAATGGATTTAACCGACGTCGCCGAATTGCGTTTCCAACGAGGCGGCGAAACGAAGGAAACCGTCGTCGCGTTTAGCGACTTGGCGATCGAACGCGGCGAAACGTTCGCCGCGCGCAAGCCCCGCCGTTCCGCGACTTCGAGCGCGTTTGTTTCGGAAAGATACGCGGAAGCCGCGACTTCCGACGCCGTCGCGGAGGCGATCGACGAAAACTTGGACGCCGCCGATTTCGACGGTTCTGAAACGGCGCCGACGCCCTCGTCTTTTGAGGGAACGAAACGCGCGGCGCAAGTTTGGCGCGTCCTTGGCGTCGAGGTCGAAACGACTTCCCCCGAGGAATATCGCGAACGTTATCCGAAGTTGCAAGCCGTTTCTATCGGCGACTTTAACTTCGCTCCGAACGGCGGCGTAACGGTAACGCGAGCGGTGAAAAACGGCCTGTTGACCGGCGGCGACGCCCGCGTTCAAGAGGGCGACTTGATCTTCGGTTTCGGCGTCGGCGACGCGAAAGAAGGACAGTTGAGCGTCGCGTCTCTCGACAATCTGTACTACATCGCGCAAAAGAAGGACGAATTTGCGCGAATCGACGGCGGCAAAGCGCGCGTTTACTTGATTCGCGGCGACCGCGCTTATTTTCTCGAAATCGATTTGAATCGATAACGACGGGCGTTAAGTTCCGAATCGGCGCGGTTTGGGACGGTTGCGCGAAGCGTCGGATTCGACCGTCGAACTAAGACGGCGAAAAATTTAAAAGAAACGTCGAAACTTTTGCGTTCGACGAAACGTCTTAACGACGCGGGCCGCGCCAAGCGAGGTTCGCGTCGTTTTTTATTGAATTTTATTCGCGACGAGCGGCGGCGACGGCTTAGACGGTTAAACGGCGTCGTCTCTTGGAAAACGCGCTATTAGGAAAAGGAAGGCGTTTAACAATGGGGTTTACGGAGCCGACGGCGGCGCTTAGCGACGTTCATTCGCACTTGCAAGACGGGCGTTTTGGCGACGATTTAACGGTTTATTTTGAGCGGGCGAGAGCGCGCGGCGTTCGACGTTTCGTGTGTTGCGGGACGTCGCCGGCGGACTGGAAAAAAACGGCGGCGATCGCGAAAAAATATCCGGACGTTTTTCCGACGTTCGGCGTTCATCCTTGGAACGTCGGGCGCGTCGAGGGGGATTGGGCGACGGCGTTGAAGATGATGTTGGACGCAACCGTTTGCGCGGACGGCGTTTCCGGAGCGGCGTTGGGCGAAGTCGGACTTGACTTCGCGGTTCGGAATCTTGACGCGGCGTCGCAAGAGGCGGCGTTTCGAACGCAACTCGAAATCGCGAACGAGCGGCGACTTCCTGTCGTCGTTCATTCGGTGCGCGCTAACGACTTGACGTTGAATATTTTGCGCGATTATTCGAAGGTTCCGGTTTGGCTTCTGCATTCTTGGACGGCGACCGAAGCGGAGATCGAGCGGGCGCTTTCGTCGAACGTTTTCTTCTCGTTTTCGCCGCGTTGCGTCGCTCCGAACGCGGTTCGCGCTCGGGAGACGGTCGCTAAAGTCCCGCGCGACCGGATTTTAGTCGAGAGCGACGCGCCGACGCCGCTTCCTCCGAACGGATACGGGAAGCCGTTGAGTCAAATCGCGTCGTTCGCCGTCGAAGCGCGGGCCGAGGACGGAACGTTGTTGAGCGCTCCGGCGTCGGTCGTCGACGTCGCGGAGGAGATCGCGGCGATTCGTAAAACGCCTGTCGACGAGCTTTACCGTCAACTCACGCTGAACGAAAAACGCTTCTTTCAAGCCTGGCCGACTCGTTGAGGTCGGCGCGTTGTCGAAGAATATTAAGAGACGGTAATGTTAGTCTTTGTCGCGCGAATAGTTTTTGCCGGCGTTTGCGCGGCGACGCTCGGCGCGTCGTTGGTCAAAACGTTTAAGGTAATGCGCGAGAAGCGTTTAATTGAGGAAACGCCGACCGTGAAGGCCAAGGGCGTTTTTATCGGAACGGTCGAGTTGCGCGGGAAGGCGACGCTCGAAAACGCTCGACCGTTGATCGCTTCAATTTCCGGTTTGCCTTGCGTTTACCTTCGCAACGAGCTTCAAAAGTCGGTCGGCGGCGAGTGGTTTCCGGTTTCGCGTCCGGCGAAGCGATTGAAGCGCTTTACCGTGCGCGACGAAACGGGAAGCGTCGACGTCGTGACGCGAGGGGGCGATTTGCGCCCCCGACTTTTGGGCGAACGGCTCTTGAGTCCCGTTTTGCGAGTGAGGGAATACGGTATTCCGCTTGATTCCGAGGTTTACGTCTTGGGAAAAGCGCGCTTTCGAGCTGACGCGTCCGTTCCTGAAATTGTCGCCGACGAATCGCAATGTTTGTATATTTCGACGAAAGGCGAAGAGAGCGTCGTTCGCGAGAAGATGGACGTCGTGTCGCTTGTTAGCTTCCGAGGGATGTTGGCGTGCGCCGCTTTGGGGGGAGGCGCGCTTTCCGGGGCGGCGAAAGAGGACTTTTTCTTTGCCGCGTTTTGGGGCGCGATATTAGGAACGTTAGTCTATTTCTTCATTTACTCGTTTTGTTCTTTCGTCGCCGACGCGAACTCGTTGATCGACTTGAACCGACGCTTGCGTTGCGCTAAGTCGAACGTCGACGTTGAGTTGACGCGTCGTTCCGATCTGTTTTTGGCGTTGACCTCGGCGGCGCAAGCTTGGACGCGGCAAGAGCGGGAAGTCGAAGAGGCGTTGGCGACGTTGCGTTTGCAAGCGGAGTTCGAGCGTCCGACCGTTTCTTTCGACGGCGGTTCGCGCCCGTGGTCGCCGACGCTGCAGGCGTTGGGCGAGGAGTTTCCTCAACTTGCGGCGCTACCGGCTTTTGCGTACTTGCAAAAAAGCGTCG
This sequence comes from Thermoguttaceae bacterium, assembly GCA_017549085.1. Lineage (GTDB taxonomy): Bacteria > Planctomycetota > Planctomycetia > Pirellulales > Thermoguttaceae > RUG369. The sequence continues at coordinate 15,986 of JAFYVO010000149.1, read as the reverse complement.
CGGACGCGGAAAAGCGACTTGCGTTCGCTCGCGAATATTACAACGGCGTCGCAAACGTTTACGAGGAGCGCCGCGGCGCCTTTCCTATGAACGTTTTGGCGTTTTTGCTGCAATTTCCAAAAGCGCGATTTTTTTAGGCGCGAGAGTTGCGAAGACGACGGTAAGATTTGTCGTTATTGAGTTTGCCGAGATGTGAAAGGGCGTGAAAATGTGGGAGGACTTGCGATTTTATTTGTTTTTTGGTTGCGTTTTATTTTTGGCGGGCGCGGCGTTTTTTCTTTGGGACGCGTTTGGTCGGGCGCGAACGCGACGGCTTATCGCGTTTTTGCCGACGTCGAAAGCGAAGGGCGTTTTTATCGGTTTGGTCGAGTTGAGCGGGACGGCGGAATGCGAACGCGGCGCGGCGTTGAAAGCGTCTATGTCCGGTCGCGCTTGCGTTTACGTCAAGACGAAAATCGAGGAGCGACGCGTTGAAACGTATACGACGAAGAACTCGAAAGGCGAGAGAGAAACGAAAACGCGAACCGTTTGGAAGACGCTGGCCGAGAGCGAGCGTCGCGCGCCTTTTTATTTGCGCGACGAAACCGGCGCCGTGCGCGTCGACCCGAACGGGGCGGAGATTACCGCCGAAACGCTTGTCGATAAAACGGTTGGGCGTTCCGCGCCGGAGTATTTCGAGTGGGCGGGCGGTCGTTCGGAACACACCGATTCTTGCGGAACGCGACGCTTTACCGAAGTCGGTATCCCGTTGGGCGCCAACGTTTATGTTCTGGGAAAATCGCGCGTGCGCAAGGACGTCGTCGCCGTCGAAATTGCGAAAGACGAAACGGAGCCGACCTTTTTAATCGTTTGCGGCGACGAGGAAAAAGCGCGGAAAGACGAAAATTTCAGCGAGAAATTTGCGTTGGCGGCGGCGCTTCTTTGCGCCGTCGGTTTCGGAGCTTGCGTTCCGGGCCTTTGGAACGCGGAGCGAAGCGCGATCGGAGTCGGCGCGGCGATAGGCGGCGGCGTTTGCGGCGCGATTTGGCTTTTCCGCTCTTTACTCGATTACGTCAATTCGTTTGTCGATTTTCGACGTCGCGTCGAACAAGCTAAGTCGAACGTCGACGTGGAGTTAAAACGTCGCGCGGACTTGATTCCGGCGTTGGCGGACGCGACGAAAGGCTTGGCGCAATATGAGAAAGACGTTCAAGAAACGTTGGCGACGTTGCGTAGCCAAGAGACGATTTTGCGCGTCGACGAAGCGCAAGAAGGCGGAGCGAGCGCGACGGCGCCGCGGTTGTTGGCGCTTGTCGAAAGCGTTCCGGAACTCGACGCGGATAAAGCGTTTGCAAAGTTGCGTCAAGGCGTCGTCGACGCGGAAGATCGCATCGCGTTGGCTCGGGAGTATTACAACAACGTCGCGGAGAATTACGAGACGCGGCGGAAAACGTTTCCGCATTCGCTCGTCGCGGCGCTTTGGCGTTTGCCGGAGGCGAAGTTTTTTGAAGCGCAAGGGTTCGAAGCGAAAACGGTCGAACTCGATTGGGAGTCGTAAGGAACGCAATAGCTTGGGTTGCGGCACTCTTGGCGAGAAGCGCGAACGCCCGACGCGGCGTCGGGCGCGAAAAGACGTCAAACTCGAACGCCTAACAGCGTGTCGCCGCGGCGGGACGTCAAGCGAACGTTGGTTAAAACGTCGCCGAGCGAAACGCCGTTCGACGTTTCGAGCGATTCTGAACGCGGGGAAACATTGGCGAGCGAAAGGGGCGCGGTTTTGGGGACGGCGTCGGCGTAAACGTCTCCGTTGAACGGGTTGCGGTCGGCGTTTGACGCGGCGTCGTTGAGCGGGATTTCGACGTTGAAGTAACGGTCGGTCGTTCCGGTCGCGACGATTTGGCCGTTCGGTCGCCGTTCGATTTCTTCGACGAGAACGCGAGCCGTTCGCCCGACGAAACGCTCCGCAAAGCGTTCGCGCAGTTCGTTTGCGATTTGTTGCAAGCGGGCGGCGCGTTCTTTTTTGACTTCCGGCGCGATTTGGTTCGGAAGACCGGCCGCGACCGTTCCGGCGCGCGGGCTGAAACGGAAGACGTGAACGCGGGAAAATTCGAGTTCGCGAACGACGTCGCAAGTCCTTTCAAATTGAGCGTTAGTTTCGCCCGGGAAGCCGACGATGACGTCGGTCGTCAGCGCGGCGTCGGGGAGGCGGCGGCAGATTTCGCGGCACTTTTCGATAAACGGCGCGCTCGACCAACGACGGCGCATCGCGGCCAAAACGTCGTCGTCGCCGCTTTGCATCGAGAGGTGAAATTGCGGACAAAGGACGTCCGGACGCTCTTCGAAAACGCGCAACGTTTTGTCGCAAACTTCGACCGCTTCGAGACTTCCAAGTCGCCAGCGAACGGGAAGATCCGCGTCGACAAGGGTTCGCAAAAGCGCGCCGAGGTCGGTTCGTTCTTCGGCCGGAACGCGATTCCAACGTTCGAGATAAGCGTCGAGCGGCGCGGCGTCGGGAATCGGCGGCAAAGATTCCGGCGTCGCGCGGTAAAAGTCGACGCCGTAATGTCCGAGATGAATGCCGGTTAGGACGATTTCGCGATACCCGGCGGCGACAAGCGTTCGCGCTTCGTCGAGAATGTCGGCGGGGCGTCGGCTTTGCAGGTAAGGGCGCGTCGACGGGATGATGCAGTAGGCGCATCCGACGCGGCAACCGTCTTGAATTTTGACGTAAGCGCGGCGGCGTTCCGCGAAACCGTCGACGCCGGTCGGAATCGTCTCGAAACCGCGCCGACGTAAAAAGTCGACGAGACGTCGCTTGTCTGAAACGACTTCGGAAACGTTGGGAAGGGACGCGGCTCTTTTCGAATCGGACGCCGCAAAACAGCCTAAAACAACGATTTCCGCGTTCGGGTAAAGTTTGGCGAAATGCGAAACCGTTTTTCGGCTCTTCGCGTCGCTCTCCGCCGTTACCGAACAAGTGTTGACGAGAACAAGATCGACGTCGTTAGGCGACGCGTCGTCGTCCGCCGCTTCCCAACCGTTCGCGACGAACGCCGTTCGCAAAAATTGCGTTTCGTATTGATTGACCTTGCAGCCGAGCGTCGCCGTTTTAAATCGCATTTTGAAAATGTCTCGCCGGTTGGGTTAAGCGTTGGAAAACAAAGGGTTGGGGTTCGGGCTAGCGCGCGAACGCCTCGCCGTTTTCCGACAAAACGGCTTCGCGCTCCAGTTCGTCGAGGAAGCCGAGAAGACGACGCGAACGACCGGGCGTTTGCAGTTTTTTGACCGCTTTCGCTTCAATTTGTCGCACTCGCTCGCGGGTAACTTCGAAGATGCGTCCGACCTCTTCGAGCGTGTAAACGTAACCGTTTTTAAAACCGTAACGCAACTTAATAATTTCGCGTTCGCGGGGGGTGAGCGTTTTGAGCAGTTTGTCTAACTCCTTGCGCAACATTTGGTTGCCCGCGCTTTTTTCCGGACGTTCGTAGGACGAGTCGGCGACGAAATCGCCAAAATTGGCGTCGTCGTAATCGCCGATCGGGCGTTCGAGGCTGATCGGGGAAGCGCCGGTTTGCAAAATGCTTTCGAGTTCTTTCGGGCACATCTTGGCGCGCAACGACAACTCTTCGACGCTAAGTTCGCGTCCGGAGCGTTGAAATTCGTTTTTTTGAATCGCGCGCAATTTCGACAAGACGTCGATCATATGCGCCGGAATGCGAATTGTGCGAGCTTGTTCCGAGATCGCGCGAGTGATCGCCTGACGAATCCACCAAGTGGCGTAAGTCGAGAACTTATAACCTCTTCGGTATTCGAATTTGTCGACGGCGCGCATCAGGCCGGTGTTGCCTTCTTGAATGAGGTCGAGGAAGCTCATTCCGCGATTGCGGTATTTTTTCGCGATCGAAACGACGAGGCGCAGGTTGCCGCGCGACAGAGCGCTTTTCGCTTCTTCGTATTCGCGTTGGTAACGAGCGATTTTTTCGAGACGACGCGCTAAGTTGCGGGGCGACTCTTGCGCTTGGCGGCGAAGTTCGCGCCATTCGGTTTTGATCGCGGCGCGTCGGTTCGGCGAAGCGCAGGCGTATCGCGGCGAATTCATAAAGTCGCGAAGTTCGGCAAAACGAGCGCTCGTCGCTTTCATCATTTTAACGACGGCGTGCGCGCGGCGGGTGCGAAGGCTCAATTCTTCGAGCAGAAGAGCGCAACGGCGTCGACGCAAGCTCATTTCGCGTCGGAGTTTCGCTTTTTCTTCGACCGGCGTCGACGAAGAGCGCAATCGGCGCCGATCGGCGCGCAAACGTTTGACGGCGCTTTCGAGCGTTTCAAGATTCGCCGGAATTCGGTTTTGAATCGCTTCTTTGGAATAACGTTCGGAAATGTTTTTCTTGATCGTGCGGTCGAACGCGGCGCGTCCTTCGTAAACGTCGCGAACAAGGCGGGTCGTTTCGCAAACGGCGGCGGGAGCCGAGAAAACGGCGCGACGGAAACGGCGGCGCGTCGTTTCGATTTTACGCGACGCGGCGACTTCCTCTTCTCGCGTAAGGAGCGGAATGTCGGCGAGTTGCGCCAAGTAAAGACGAATCGGGTCGGAGTTCCAGCGTTCCGTTTCGCCAAAATCGAGAGCGGCGGCGACGACCGATTCGACGCGCTCCGGTTCGCGTTCGACGCGGTATTCTTCGTAATCGGCGGCGCGAGTCGGCGCGTCGTCGTCGGAAACGAAGTAGTCGAAACAAGCGTCTTGCGAGTCGTCGTCTTCGACGATTTCAACGTCTTCTTCGTCGAGGCGCGTCTTCCACTCTTTGACGACGTTCGAGTCGACCGAGTCGGCGGTGATAATTAGCTGGGTGAATTCTTGAACGGTAACGTACCCTTGCGCCTTGCCTTTGGCCAAAAGTTCTTGAAAATCAACGACGTTCCAATTAAATCTCGACACAAGTATCTCCTTGACGACTTCTTGTCGCCTGCAAGGGTTTCGCGACGACGCGCTTTCGAAAGGACGCTCAACATAACGAGCGGAAACGCCGTTTCGACGGCGAATCGCCGACCGTTCGACCCGTCTTCGTCCGTAAAAACGGTTCAGTCGATTCGGTTTTCTTCTTTTTCTTGGAGCAAGCGGCGGCATTCGAGGAGCGCTTGCAATTTGTCTTCCGGGCTAAGCTCGGTTGCGCGGAGTTTTCCGACCTGTCGCGGCAGTTCGCGCTTGAAACGTTCGCGCTCGAAACCGGCGAAAATATCGCGCAAGAGCGTTTCGAAGGTTTCGGGATCGGCGAGCGTTTCGAGCAAATGTTTGTCGGCGGCGCTTTCGTCGAGTCCGATCAAAAACGCTTTCATCGCTTCGTCTTCGTAACGCAACATAACGCGCTCGAAGGTCGGCAAATCGCCGCGATTCCAAAGGTCGCGCGCCATCAAGTCGAGTTGCCGAGTAATCGGCGACCGCAGCGCTTCAAACGGGACGTTTTCGGCGAGGCGCGGATAGTGTTCCGGCTGGGCGAGCCAAAGCTCTAAGTATTCGCGTTCCAACGAGTTCGGGAGGAAGCGCGGATCGTTCCAAACGCTTTTTTCGAACGGAAGGAACCGTTCGCGCAATTCGTCGTCCGTTTCGTCGTCGGCGCCCGGAATCGGGTAAACCCAATCTCGACGGAAGGCCGCGATTCGCTCCGCTTCCGGGTCGGCCGGAGGGGGCGGGAGGGATTCGGTTTCGGAAAGGGGCGCGTTCCAACGGTTGGCGTTCCGTTCGCGACGTTCTTCCCAACGCTGTTCGCGGTAGGCGTCCCGTTCGGCGTCGGCGCGTTGTTTTTTTCGTCGTTCGCCCAACTGCCGCCGAATTTCCGCTTCGCTAACGCGGAACCGAGCGGCGAAACGCTGAATCGTTTTCAGCATTCGGAGGCGAACCGGGTCGTCGGACGAAGTCGAGCGTTCCGGGAAGAGCGCGACGATTTCGAGGAGCGAATCGAGCGCTTTCGCGGCGCCGACGACGTCGTTTTCAAGGTCGATACCGGCGGTCGCGGCGGCGAACGCGCAGTCCATCGCGTCGACCGTTCCGGTTTCGAGGAGTTCTTCAAACGGTTCCGCGCCGTTTTCGAGCAAAAACTCGCAAGGGTCGGCGCCGTTCGGGAGCGTCAAGACGTTCATGTCGACGCCCTGCTCGACGAAGAAGCGGAGGACTTCTCGCGTCCGTTTTTGGCCCGCTTCGTCGCCGTCGAGGAGCAAAATCATTTTGTCCGCGAACCGCTTCAACATCCGAACGTGTTCCGCGCCGAGCGCCGTCCCCAAGACCGCGACGACGTTCTCGAAGCCGAATTGCGCCGCCATCACGCAGTCGGTGTACCCTTCGACAACGACGACTTTGCGGGTTTTGCGGATCGCGTTGCGGGCCAAATCGAGCCCGTAAACCATTTTCGACTTCGTAAAAATCGGCGTTTCCGGCGAGTTGACGTATTTCGCCGGGCTTTTGAGCGTCGTGTTCGGGAGGAGCCGCCCGCCGAACGCGACGACGCGGTCTTGGACGTCGCGAATCGGGAAAATCAGGCGACCGCGGAAACGGTCGTAATAACGTCGGCGTTCGTCCGTGCCGAGTTGCGGCGTTTGGGCGAAACGCGGACGCGGTTTCGGGCGCCCGGACGCGTCGTAATCTTCGCGGTAAGCGAGGACGCCGGCCGTCTCCAACGTGCGGACGCGGTTGCGGTCGCCGCCGACCCAACCGACGACCGCTCCGAAATCGAGCGGCGCGTAACCGATTTGGAAACGTTCGCTCGCCGCGTCGGAAATGCCGCGATCGCGAACGTAAGCGCGGGCCGCCTCCGCTTCCGGCGAGTGCAAAAACTCGGCGCGGTACTTGCCGGCGAGCCATTCGAGCGCGCGGTAAAGGGTCGCTTTCGGAATCTCCGACGGAGCGTAAAGCGGTTGCGCGCCGGCGTTTGCGCTTGCGTCGGAAACGTTCGAACGCGACGCCGGTTCGGCGAGGTCGGCGTCTTGCGCGTCGAGGTAGGCGGCTTCGAGGAGCGCGTTCGGGTCGTCGCCGTTCGGCGCCGGAAGCGCGGGACGCTTGCGGAACGGAGCGTCGAGGCGCGGACGTTTCGGGCGTTTGAGGAGTTCGATCCCGGCCATATCGGCGAGGATTTGCATCGCTTCTTTAAAGTCGACGTTTTCAATCTTCATGACGAAGGAAAAAACGTCGCCGCCGATGTTGCAGACCCAACACTTGAACGTTTGACGTTGCGGGTTGACCTGCAAACTCGGGCGCGAGTCGTCGTGCCAAGGACAACGTCCGACGAAGTTCCCGCCCTGCCGACGCAACGGAACGTATCGCTCGACCAAATCGACGACGTCGATCGCGTCGCGAATCTGCTCTCGTTGATCGAACGACGGCGAGGACAAGCGGAACTCCTTAGGGAAGGCGGGCTGTTTCGGTTAAGCGAACGGCGGGAAAACCGGCAAATTCGTTGTATTTTACGCTCTTGGCCAATAAATACGCGTCGATGGAAAATTTTTTAAAATTTCCGCTTGACGGAGGCGGTTAAAATCGTTAATCTTTGCCTAGTTTCCGGTGAGGAACGCTTTTTGACGCGTCCCCGCGAAACAATCAAAAAATTGACGACGACGGCGTAAGAACGAAAACGACGGTAAGCGCGGAACGTTCTTATCGGTTAGTACGTTCTGTTCGCGACAGGAACGATTATAAAATCAATTGTTTTTTTCGTCAATATCTAAAATTTTTTCTAAAGTTTTCCGCGCAATTGTCCGACTCTGTAAGGTTTGCCTGTTTTTTCAAATTTGTTTTACTTGTCTAGATTGCCAAGTTTGCGCGTCTTATTTTCCTTGGCAGGGAAAGAAAAAACTTTTAAACGCTTAAATAAAAAGGTTTGGCGGAAAAAAGGACGGGTAAGGAAGAGTTGGAGAGGAATTAACCTATTTTGCAGACGTTGGTTATATTCTCTATTTTATGCAAATTGCTTAAATTGGCCATCTTTCTTAGAGTTTTTATTTGATGAAATCAAACGTTAAACTGGGTAAGTTTGTGAAGATAGCGAGACTTTAAAAAATTTTGCAAATTTTTGGAAAATTTTTATAAACGGGGTTTTATTGCTTAAAGTTAGGTGAAATAGGAAGGCTAGTAAAAGAGCGTTAGGCGCAAGAAACACGAGCGTTTTGGTTGTGATTTAATAAAGATCAAAAAACGCGAGACCAACGAAAGAAAATCGTTCAAACGGTAAGCCTTGGCGCGCTAAAAAAGCCGACGTTCGCGCGGAACGTCGGCTTGGACGAAGATAAAAACGGGGCGGGGAACGCCTTAAAGGCCCCGTTTAATCAGCGAAAACGTTAGTTTTTCGCGTCGGCGATCGACTCTTTAACGAGTTCGACGACGCGTTCCGGAACGAAACCGAAGTGTTTCAGGAGAACGCCCGCCGGCGCGGAGTCGCCGAAACCGTTCATTCCGAGGAAACGCCCGCAGTCGCCGAGCAAACGAACCCAACCTTGCTCGACGCCGAGTTCGACGCCGACGCGCGCTTTGACCGCCTTCGGAAGAACCGATTCGCGGTATTCTTGCGGTTGTTGAGCGAAGAGGTCGAGGTAGGGCGCCGAAACGACGCGGACTTTGAGCCCTTGGGCCGCCAACGCTTCGCGCGCTTCCATACAGAGGGCGACTTCGCTCCCGCTGGCGAGCAGGATCGCGTCCGGCGTCCCTTCGCAGTCGGCGAGAACGTAAGCGCCGCGAGCGACGCCTTCCGCCGAAGCGCATTGTTCGCGGTCGAGCGTCGGGAGATTTTGACGCGTCAAGACCAAAACGGACGGAGTGCGCGTCGATTGGAGCGCGACGCGGTACGTTTCGACGACTTCGTTCGCGTCCGCCGGACGGAAAACGTTCAAGTTCGGAATCGCCCGCAGCGACGCGAGGTGTTCGATCGGTTGGTGGGTCGGGCCGTCTTCGCCGACGCAAATCGAGTCGTGCGTGAAGATGAAGAGGGTCGGGATTTCTTGGAGCGCGGCCAAGCGAATCGCCGGGCGCATGTAGTCCGAGAAGACGAAGAACGTCGCGCAGTAGGAGCGGAGCCCGGAGAGGGTCAGCCCGTTGGCGATCGCGCCCATCGCGTTTTCGCGGACGCCGAAGCGGAAGTTGCGCCCGACCGAGTTCGGCCCGAATTCGCCCGCGTCTTCCGCTTTGATCCAAGTGCAGTTCGACGGCGCCAAGTCGGCCGAGCCGCCGACGAGCCAAGGAACGCCCGCCGCGACGTCGTTCAGGACTTTGCCGCTCGACGCGCGGCTCGCGAGGCCTTTCGCGTCCGCCGGGAACGGCGCGAGCGCGGCGTCCCAACCGGTCGGAAGGGTTCCGGCGAAAATCGCGTCGAGTTCGGCGGCAAGTTCCGGGTAAACCTTGCGGTACTCGGCGAAGAGCGCGTCCCAAGCGGCGGTCGCTTCCGGGCCGCGTTTGCCAAGGTTCGAGGCGAAGAGTTCGTAAACGTCCGCGTCGGCGGCGAACTTGACTTCCGGATCCATCCCGTAAAATTTCTTGGCGCCCGCGACTTCGTCGTCGCCGAGCGGAGCGCCGTGCGCGGCGGCCGTTCCGATTTTCGTCGGGCAACCGTAAGCGATGACGCTCTTGACGACGATCAACGTCGGACGGTCGGCGGTCGCTTTGAACGCGTCGAACGCTTCGCGGAGCGCCGGGAGATCGTTGACGTCGTCGACGCAAACGACGTTCCAACCGTAAGCGGCGAAACGGTCGGCGACCGATTCGGTGAACGCGAGGTCCGTGTCCCCTTCGATCGGGATGCGGTTTTGGTCGTAAATCCAGCAAAGGTTCCCCAGCTTAAGATGTCCGGCGATCGACGCGGCTTCCGCGGAAAGCCCTTCCATCATGCAGCCGTCGCCGCAGAGCGCGTAAACGTCCGAGGAAAAGAGTTCGAAACCCGGTTTGTTGTAACGGTCGGCAAGCCAACGGTCGGCGGCGGCCATCCCGACGCTCGTCGCGACCCCGGCGCCGAGCGGGCCGGTCGTCGTTTCAACCCCGGCGACGCGGCGGAATTCCGGGTGTCCGGCGCAACGCGAGCCGAGTTGACGGAAACTTTTCAAATCGTCGAGCGAAACCGCCGGTTCGGACGTCGGATTCCCGTCGGCGTCGAGCGCTTTGACGCCCGCGAAGTGGAGCGCCGTGTAAATCAGCGTCGACGCGTGTCCGATCGAAAGGACGAAACGGTCGCGACCCGGCCAATTCGGGCGGTTCGGGTCGAACTTCATTCGCTCGTTATAAAGGAGATAAGCGACCGGCGAGAGCGCCATCGGCGTTCCCGGGTGTCCGCTATTCGCCGCTTGAACGGCGTCCGCCGCCAAGGCGCGCATCGTGTCAATCGCTTTTTTTTCCGAAGGCGTCATCGAAAGCATTCGTGTGTCCTTTTCCTTTGCGTCCGGTTGCGACCGGGATTGAGGTTGATTCGAGGTTTCGCGTTTTGCGCATTTTACCGTCTATTTTAACGCGTCGAGCGGATTTGGGAAGGGCCGCGACGCGGCGAAGGGGCGCTTTACTGGAAAAGCGAGAAAGTTTTCGCCCGTTAACAAGGTCGGCGCGGTTTGGGTAAGGCGGAGGAGATGGGTAAAATAAAGAAAAAGGGCGCTCGGCGGCGTTTGCGCAAAAGCCGAGCGCGAAGAAAGAAGGATTGAACGCCGCCGACGTTAATTTTGCGGGCTTGTCAATCCGGCGCGTTCGTCGCGGATTCGGCGAATTTCGGCGACAAGTTCGGTCGCGCCTTGGTCGAGGAGCGTTTGCGCGGCGTCGCGGCCGAGTTGTTCGGCGATTGCTCGCTTTTCATCGTCGGCGAGCGCGGCGTCGAAAGTTCGCGTCGCGACCGTTTGGAACGCCGTTTTACCGTCGAACGACAAAATTTGCGCGTCGAGGCGGAGCGTTTGGCTCTTGGGCGCGTTAATTTCGGCGCTTTGCGTCGACGAGGCAAGCGTTCCGAGGGCGCCGATCGGGACGAGACAGCCGCCTTGCAACGTCGCGAGGAGGGAACGTTCGGCCAAAACGCTCAAAAAAGTCGCTTCGTCGGCCAGCGGCGCGACGCGGGCGATCGTTTCGGCGTCGTCGGCGCGAGTTTCGAGGCCGAGCGCGCCTTGCCCGACCGCCGGGAGGAAATCCGGACGCTCCAAGAAATGACGGATTCGCGAGCCGAAACCGAGTCGGTTCAGCCCCGCCGACGCTAAAATCATCGCGTCGAACTCGCCGTCGTCGAGCTTTTTAAGGCGCGTTTCGACGTTGCCGCGAACCGGGCGAACGTCCCAAGCGCCGTTCGAACGCCGCAAAAGTTGGCTTTGCCGCCGCATGCTGCTCGTTGCGACGACGACGCCGGGGGGGAGTTCGTCGAGGGACGCGAACCGGTTCGAAACGAACGCGTCGCGGAAGTCTGCGCGCCCCGGAACCGCCGTCAAACGCAGCCCGTCGATTCGCTCGACCGGGAGGTCTTTGAGGCTGTGAACCGCCAGATCGATTTCGCCGAGGAGGAGCGCGCGCTGAATTTCCTTCGTGAAAACGCCTTGCGCGCCGAGGTTGACGATCGCGGCGTCGCGGTCGACGTCGCCCTTCGTGTGAATTTTGACGATTTCAACGGGAACGCCGTTCGCTTCTAAAGCGTCGCGGGTCCAATTCGCTTGCCAAAGCGCGAGCGCGCTCGGTCGGGTGCCTAATCGCAGCGGTTTCATAGCGTTTACTTCGACGGTTTCGGCGTCGTAGATTGGGTGTTTAGGGGGAAATGGGCAAAAACGTCGCGTTGGGAGCGGCGCGTCCAACGAAAAACGCCGCCGTTCCGTAGTGAACGCGGAAAGCGGCGTTTAAAATGGGAAGAATGGGGAGTCGCGGTAAAATGAACGGCGATTACAGCTTCTTCAGGTAAATATTTTTGACTTCGACGCGCATCGCCGGGCCGACGTGGAGTTGCCAACCGAGGACGCCGCTCGGACGGCGGACTTTGTCGGAGTCTTCGTCGACGAAAACGCTCGTCACTTTGCCGTTGATTTTGTGAACGAAAACGTAGCCTTGCGCGACGATTTCATAGCTGTTCCAATCTTCCATTTTGACGATCGAACGGATTTCTTCCGGCGTCGCGAAACGGGCGACTTCTTGAATCTTACCGTCTTTATTGACTTTGCTCACCGTCCCCAAATTCGCCAAAATACCGCGCAACATTTCGCCGTACATAATCCCGGCGTAGGTCGCGTTGCCGTCGAAGTCCCCTTGATAGCCGCCCATGCGCCAATTTTCCGGACCGTCGAGGAACCAACCGCGGTAGTAAAGGCCGGAGTTGCCCCCTTTGGTGATCTTGTAATCGAACTTGATCGCGAAGTCGCCGATATTTTGGTCTTCAGTATAGAAAAGCGAGGTGTTTTGGGTAATCTTTTTGTCCGAATCGTTCGTCGTTCCGACGATGGCGCCGTCTTCGACCGACCAAAGACGCGGGTCGCCCGACCAGCCGGTCAGGTCTTTGCCGTTGAAAATCGAGACGAAACCGTCGTCTTGAGCGGAAACGGTCGACGCGGCGACGCAAAGAACGAGCGAAGCGCAAAAAATCCAAAAACGTTTCATTAATCGGCTCCTTGAAATCAAAGGGAGGCGCCGCTCGAAGATTCGGCGGCGAAAAATCGGCGTTTTCAAGCGCGAAAAAGATCGCTTCAAAAACGCGTATTAATTAATAATGACAAAATCGCGAAAACGCAAGCGTTCGAAAAGCCGAAAAAACGCGTTTTCGCCGTCCCGCAAAATCGTTCAATTCCCGAAAAAAAACGGGGCGAAACGTTTGCGACGCTCGTTCGAACGTTCGGAGCGCGCGAAAAATAGGGAGAGCGCGTTAATTTTCCGGTTGCGAAACAACCTCGCAATTCGGAAGCGCGGCGCGGAGCGCGTCGGCCCCGGCTTCGGTCGCTTTGGAGCGGGTAACGTGTATTTTAGCTAATTTGCCCAGTTTCGCAAATTCGGCGATACTCGCGTCGTCGAGCGTCGAACGTCCGACGTGAAGGAATGTAAGTTGCGTAAACCGCGCGATTTTGGCCGCCGACTTCGGCCCGATTTGCGCGTCGTCGAGGTTCAGCGAAGTCAAGCGGTCGGCCAACGGCAAAAGCGCGTCGACCCCGGCGTCGCCGACTTGCGTTTGATAAAGGTTCAGTTTGGTCAGCTTCGCGAACCCGTTTTTCCAATCGACGGCGGCCAGGTCGGCGGCGGTCGCCGGGGAACCGCTGACGTCGACGTCGGCAAGTTGGGGCGTTTGCGCAAGAGCGGCAAAGGCGGCGGTCGGGAATTTCGCGTCTTCCGTTTGCCAACCGGTCAAGCGGAGCTTTTTCAGTTTCGGAGATTTCGCGAAATCGCCGAACGCGACGGCCGCGTCCGTTTCGGCGGCAAGAACGGCGTTCGACCAAAGAAATTCCGTTAAATTGGAAAGTTTAGCGAAGGAGCGCAAAGTTTGAGCCGTTAAACGCCCTTTGCCGCGAACGACTTTCACCGCGTTCCAGCGTTCGGCGTCGGCGGCGAAGTCGATTCCGTTGAGCCCTTCGACGGCGGTCAAGTCGAGCGATTTGCCCGATTTGTCGAGCGTCGCGCCCCGTTCGAGAAGTTCGGCGAGCGTCGAAGCCGGGAGTTCCGGCGTTTTTTCGGCGACGGGGGAGACCGTCGGCGCTTGTTCAACGACCGGCGACGTCGGCGCGGGTGCGAATCGCGCCGCTTCGTCGATATATTGAACGTCGTTTGAAGAAGGCCCGCAACCGAGCGGAACCGTCGCCGAGAAAGCGGTTAAAATGGCGAGAATAGGGGATTTTTTCATTGAGCGCGAGCCTGTGTAATTTGCGTAAATTAACTATTTTGCCTGCGAATCGGTCGCGCCGGCTTCTTTTGCCGTCGCTTCTTCCGCTAGTTTGCGGTCGAATTTCGCGTTGTTAATCGCTTGTTCGCGCACTAAGCAGTTGGGCGCGTCGGCCGCTTCCGGAAGCGGGAAGTCGTCGGGGAGGTTTTCGACGAACGGGAGCGTCGCGGACGTGCGACCGTACTCTTCGAAAGCGACTTCCGGTTTTTCTTGGCAGCCGAGAGCGGCGAACCCGACGAGGGCGCAGACCGTCCCGAGCGAAATCGAGCGTTTCATTTCTTCCGATTCTCCTCGACCGTCGATTTGCGAGAACGCCAAGGCGGCGACGAACCGCGGGCGCGTTCAACAACGTTTCAAACTTTCCCTATTATATAAGGAAAAATTTTTTCGTTCAACGTCGGCGACGCTTTTTTTTCCCCTTTCCTTTAAATTTTTAAAAAACGCGGCGCTTTGGGCCCGATTTTCCGCAAATTTTTACAAAAAAAAGACGAATTTCTTGGTTTTAGCGCGTTTCGACGAAAAAATTGAATGACTTTTAGTTGGGTTTAGTGTATAATCGAAGGAACGACGAAAGCGCGACGTTCGGCAAGCGGCGATTTTTTCCGAAAACGACGCGAGCTTTCGCCTCGACGTTTCGGCGCGTCGAGCGTTTCGCAACTAAGAAGATGAACGACAATTTTAGGAAACCGCAATGTCCGAACTCTCCGTCGACGATCTCACTCAACGGCTTTTATCCCTCGACCTCTTGGATATGGGAAAGATTCGCGACGTTGAAAATTCGTTTGGGTCGCAGAATTTCACCGCCGAACAGTTTTTGCAGTCGGCGCAACGGCTCGGTTATTTGACGAAGTACCAAGTCGAGCGCTTGGCGACCGGCGAAACGACCGGCTTTTATTACGGCGACTATCGCATTCAGTATATGATCGGTTCCGGCTCCTTCGCCCGCGTTTTCCGTTGCGTTCACAAGACGACCGGAAAAGTCGTCGCGGTGAAGGTCTTGCGGGCCCGGTTCCGCGAAGATAAGACGGCGATCGAAGAATTTACGCGGGAAGCCGAGTTGGGCGTCGAGTTGCGGCACCCGAACGTCGCGGCGGTTTACGAGTCGAAGTCGACGAAGTACGACCATTATATGGTGATGGACTTCATCGAAGGGCGAACGCTCCGCGAAGAGGTGAAGGCGCAAAAAGACGGGATCGTCGAACCGAAGCGCGCGACCCGCATCGTTACCGACGTTTGCTCGGCGCTCGATTACGCCTTCAAACGCGGGTACCAACACCGCGATATGAAGTTGTCGAACATTATGTTGTCGAGTTCCGGGAAGGCGGTTTTGCTCGACTTCGGGCTCTTGGCCGACGACAACAACTCCAACTGGAAAAACCAGCGGGCGATCGAGTACGCCGCGCTGGAACGAACGACTCGCGTCCGTCGCGACGACAAACGCAGCGACGTTTATTTCCTTGGCGCGATTTTTTATCAGCTCTTGACCGGCGTCGCTCCGCTCGGCGAAGTGAAGGAGCGGGCGAAACGGCTCGACTCGGCGCGGTTCCGCAACGTTCGCCCGATTCGCGACGTCGCTCCGTTTGTGCCGCGCGTCTTGGCGTTTATCGTTGAAAAAGCGATGAAACTCGACCCGGAAGAGCGGTACCAATCGCCGGGCGCGATGTTGGCCGACTTGGAAATCGCCGTCAAAAAGCTGGAAAGCGGCGAAATCGACGAGGAAGTCAACGTTCAAACGAGCTTGGCCGCGTCGGCGAAAAAAGAGCGCGTCAACTTGCCGACCGTCTTGATCGTCGAAGCGAACGCCGATTTGCAAAACACGTTCCGACAATCGTTTAAGAACGCCGGGTTCCGCGCGCTCGTCATCTCGAACGTCGACCGAGCGATCGAGCGGCTCGACGATCCGGACAGCGGCGTCGGCGTCGTTGTGTTCAACGCTCAAACGGTCGGAAAGCGCGCCGTCGAAGGGTTTAACCGCCTCCTCGATTCGCCGACGACTCGCGATCTGCCGGCCGTCCTCCTCCTCGACGAAACGCAAGTCAAGTGGGCCGCCGCCGCGAAACGGGGCAAAACGCGTCTCGCCGTCGGAATGCCGATCGCGATGAAACGCCTCCTCTTGCTCCTCTTGAAGCTCGCGTCGCCGCAACTTTTTGAAGGAAAAACGGACGAAGC
>JAFYVO010000148.1 GCA_017549085.1 Thermoguttaceae bacterium | reverse complement strand
GCGAGGTTTCCGGTGACGAAGAATTTTGGTTGGAAGTCGGCGAAAACGCGGTTGCGGCGGCCTCTTTGTTGAGTTCGAAGGGGCTTTTGGGGAAAATAGTGTTTTCCGCCGAGAACGCGGCGAAAGGAATGGAAGCGTCGCGGCATTGTTTTGCGCAGTACGCGACGTTTTTTCGGAGCGTTTTCGAATGAGTCGGCGTTAAACGTCGCGCCGTCGAAAAAGAGTCGGCGCGACGTCCGCAACGCGCCGTTTTTTAAGGAACGACGACGCGAGTTCGAAAGACGACGACCGGCGTCGGCGCGGGAAGCGTTTCGGCGGCGCGCGTTTGCGGAACGGCGACGGTTTGGGCGGGGGCGCGTTGAGCGACTTGGCGCGTCGCGGCGCGTTGCGGGCCGCCGTTGCGTCGCGACGATCGCGAAGCGTCGAGCGGCGTTTCGGGAGTCTTTTCTTCTTGCGCTTCCTCTTGCCCTTGCGTCTCTTCTTTCGCCTTTTCTTCCTGCGTTTTTTCTTTATCTTGCGCGTTTTGACTTTCGTTCGTCGTCGCGGCTTCGGTTGTCGTCGCGGCTTCGGTTGTCGTCGCGGCTTCGTTCGTCGTCGCGGCTTCGGTTGTCGTCGCGGCTTCGGTTGTCGTCGCGGTTGCGTTCGTCGTCGCGGCTTCGTTCGTCGTCGCGGCTTCGGTTGTCGTCGCGGTTGCGTTCGTCGTCGCGGCTTCTTTCGTTGTCGCGTCGTCTTGCGCTTTTTTAGACGAGGCGACGAGAGCGGAAAGCGCGGACGCTTGCGAAGCGGGGAAAGCGGCGCCCGAGTCTTGCTCGTCGGCGCTCGTCGACGCGGTAACGGGGACCTTTTGCGAGTCTTGCGCGAACGGCGAATCTTTCGAATGGGACGCTTCGAGGAGGCGAGGCTGGTTTTCGTCGTTTTCCTCTTCGGCGGAATTTTTTTCGGTCGGCGCCGATTCTTTTTCGTTCTCGTCGAGGCTTTGAGCGCGTTCTAAATTGTTGATTTGCTCTTTTTCTTTAGAATCGCAACAAAACGGATTGGACCCGCCGGCGCAACCGACGGAGCCGACGAGGGCCGCGCTCAACAACGAGGCGAACGCAACGTTGCAAAGGGGCGCGAACGAAAGGCGGCGACGAGAGAATTTCGACATAAAAACTCCGATCAACGAATGCGATAAAAAGGTAACGCTCGGTTTTGCCGTTTGATTAGGCGCGCCCTGAACAACGGTAAACCGCCGCCTAAACAAACGTCTTATTAGATTATGCGAGTTGCGGTCGGTTTTTTCAAGGTTTTCTTAAGGCGTTTGGAGATTTTTCTTTAATATTTTGATGAAAGTGGGAAGGTTGGGTGAAAGGTAGCGGTTGAAACGATTATTAGTGTTAAGGAGCGCTGGAAGAATAGGGAAGATTTGCCGTCGGCTGGTTCGCGAGATTATTTCAGAAGAAAAGCCGTTTTTTTCGAAATAAAACGAGAATTGGCCGCGCGGCGCTCGCTTAATCGGCGGGTTGCGCAAGACCGTTTTGACCTGCGAAGGCGGAATAATCGGCGCTTGCGTTACGTCGCTCCCAAGCGGGCGGCGAACCCCGATATTTAAGCGCGAAACGGGCATTTTTATAATCTCTACTTTAAGGACAGGTCGATGAACTTGACTAAGAAAGGCGCGATTTTCCGTCGTCGACGTAAAAGACGGACGAAAGCGCGACGTGCGTTCGACATATTTAAGGAGGAAAAAGTCGGACGCGAGGTCGCGTTGGGAACCTCCGAGCGCGGAGCGGCTTCGACTCGCCTTTCCGACGCCGACAAGGACGGCGTTGCAAACGTTGAAATCGCTAAAACCGGCGCCGGTCGGCGGGCGATTTGAGAAAAAAGACCTCGAAACGCAATTTTGTTTCAAACGGTCGGAGACGTTTGCGTATTGAAAGTTGAAAGCCGAAGACGCCGCGAGGCGCGAGCGTTGCGTTCAACGCTTCGAAGCGCCGCGTCGACGACGAAGCCCCTTTGCCCTAAAGAAATAAGGGCGAAACGCAAAATTTGCGGCTGAAAAAGGACGGCGAACGAAAAGTCGGCGCCGAATTACTCGGACGGACGTCCGACGCGCAACCTTAACGCTTTTGGTTTTCGGTAATCAAAAGGAAAACGAAAAGCGCTAAGGTTTCAGGAAAGATAGCGCGCGGTCGTTTGGCGACGAGTCGACAAGCTGTCGAAAGCGAATCAAGGAGAGCGAGATCGCTTTCGAGGAACGGATACCGCATCGTTAGAAGGAGTTGTCATAATGCTTGTTTTGTCCAGATATAAGGACCAAAGTATCTACATCGGGGACGATATTGTCGTTACGATCGTCGACGTGCGAGGGGATCGCATCCGCCTCGGCATTGAAGCGCCGTCGAACGTTCCCGTTCACCGTCAAGAAATTTACGAAGCGATTCGCCGCGAAAACGCCGCTTCGGACGGCGAGGACGGCGCCGTTTGCGCGCTCGCCGTCGACGGAACCGCGACCGCGACGCGTCGCGTTGTTCGCGAGAGAAACGCCGCCGATTTTGAAGTTAGCTTGCAACGCTAACGGCGCTTGAAGCGACGGCAAACGAAACGGCGGGACGGAAACGTTCCGCTTTTCGCATTTCTTGACGAGAAAACGTCGACGAACGCCCAAAGCGACGAAAGGCGGTCGAGCGAGGCAAAAAAGAAAACGTCGTTCGGACCCCGTTGGAATTTGCGCGGCGCGACGTATAATGAAGGGGCGCGGTTTCGAAAACGTCGTCGGAGCCGCGCGACTATATATTAATAATATTGACAAAATCGAGCGAAACGACCGCGACGGAGCGAAGACGATGGAGCCGGAAAAGTTGTCGAAAACCTCGACGACGCGCTATCTTTACGAGTATCTCGAAGATTTGAGTCGAGCGGGCGCCCAAGACTTTTACGTCGGCGGCGCTCGGGGCGGGCGAACGGGACAAAACGGGATGAGAAGACAGAATAGACAAAATGCGGAAAACGCGGAAAGCGCGGAAAGCGTTTCGGCGACGCAAACGAGGCGAGCGTCGACGCAAAGTTCGCGACCCGAGCCGGTCGAAGCGTCGGGCGGCGCTCCCGTTTCGGCGGCGAGCGCGCCGTTTCGCGTTTTCGAACCGACCGGCGACGCGACCGCTCCGGAGTTCGCCGAACGAACCGACCGACTTCGCGTTATCTGCGCCGACGTCGCCCGTTGCGCTCGTTGCGCCGAGTTGGCGGCGAGCCGAACGCAAACCGTTTTCGGGAGCGGAAACCCGACGGCGGAACTCGTTTTCGTCGGCGAAGGGCCCGGCGCGGACGAAGACGCCCAAGGCCTCCCGTTCGTCGGACGGAGCGGCAAACTTTTGACGGATATGATCGAAAAGGGGATGGGAATCCCGCGCGACTCGGTTTTCATCTGCAACGTCGTCCGTTGTCGTCCGCCGCAAAACCGCAACCCGCGTCCGGACGAAGCGGCGGCGTGTCGCCCGTTCCTCGACGCGACGCTCGACGTCGTTCGTCCGAAATTTATCTGCTGCCTCGGCTCGATCGCGGCGAAAAATTTGCTCGGCGTCGACGTTCCGATCGGGCGGCTGCGCGGAAAAGCGCACGACTACCGCGGGATGAAGGTCGTTTGCACCTACCACCCGGCGTATTTGTTGCGCAATCCTCCCGCGAAAAAGGACGCTTGGGCCGATTTGCAGCTCTTAATGCGAGAAATGGGGACGCCGGCGCCGACGAAATAATCGCTCTCGACGTTAAAATGGGGGAAATGGCGAAAGCCTGCGAAACGAGACGCTTGAGGGCGCGCCGTCGACGAAGCGTTTTTGGAAAAAAATGAAAAAAAGAAGGTAAAAGCGCTTGCGTTCCCCCCTTTTCAAGGAGCGCGTCGGCGCTATAATGAAGGGCAAAGTATTTTTGTAAGGAACGAACCCGCCCCCTGTCGCCGTTTTTGGCGATTCGTGGCGTTCGGCGCGCGCCTATCGACGCCGCCCGCGTTTCCAGTCTTCTTGGTTTCAGGAAGAGCGATTCGAGCATATTTAAGGAGATTAACGATGGCTAAACCGGGTAGAGGTCTTAAAAAGGCGAACCACGGCAAACGTCCGGCGAACGCGAAAGCGCGTCGCGCCAAGCGCCGATTGGTCAAGACCTGATAGCGATTTCGATTTCGGTCGAAAACGCGTTCGGGCAACGTTCGCAGCAAAGCGCGAATGGCGTTTTTTAACGCTCTTCGCGCTTTTGCCGTTTAAGTCGGCGGCGGAGCGCGTTGAATCGAGAGAATAGGAAAAATAGAGAAACGACGGAAGACGGCAAGACCGTTTTTCCTGTCGCCGCAAGATGCAAGGAGGCGTTCGATGGCCAAGAAACCGCTTATTGTCGACGAGGCCCTTTACGACGTGAACGCGCCGATCGCGACGATCGACGAGATTCGCCAATACAATCGTCAGCGTTTCGAAATGGAGCAGCTGACCGCGATCCTTTACGACAACTTCGAGGAGAAGAAGTGCGTCGGTTATAAGGACATGACCCCGGACGAGTTTTGGGTTCGCGGGCATATGCCGGACTTCCCGCTGACGCCGGGCGTCGTGATGTGCGAGTGCGCCGCGCAAATGGCGAGCTATTTCGTTACGAAGCACAATATGTTCAACGGCGCCGTGATGGGGTTCGCCGGGCTCGAAGAAGTGAAGTTCCGCGGAATGGTGCGACCGGGCGACCGTCTCGTTATTCAAGCGGAAATGATTAAGTGGCGCAAAATTTTGGTAACGTCGCATTTTATGTGCCTCGTCGGCGACAATATTGTCTGCGAAGGGGTTTTGAAGGGGGTTCCGCTCCCGATCGAGTCGACGAGCGCCGCCGAAGCGGTTGAAAAGTAGGGCGTTTGCGCGGAGTTTGACGTTTGTTGGAGCGCGAACGGAACTCGAACACGTTGGAAAAAGTAAAATAGGGGGTTTGCGTCGGATGGGCCGTCGTTCCTTGCCGAAAATTAAAGGAAGTCTCGAACTTTCGCATTATTTCATTCCGCTTCTCGACGAGTACGCCGAGCAAGGGCCTTACGAAGCCGAAACGGAGGAGCTGTTCGGAGCGGAGGGCGTTCGCGCGCAAGGTTACGACGCTTTCGCCGGGATGACTTTCGAAGCGCTTTCGGAGCGTCTCTTTGGTCGCGTCGCGCCGACGGAACTGGAAATCGGTTCCGGCAAGGGGCTCTTTATCGCGGCGGCGACGAAGCGTTCGCCGGAGCGCAACTTCATCGGCGTCGAATTGGCGTACCGTTACGCGTTGACGTCGGCGTCGCGCTTGGCGAAGCAAGACACGCCGAACGGCGTTATGTTTTCGGCGGACGCGGCGCGAGTTTTGCGCGATATTATCCCGCTGAATTCGCTCGTCGGGGCGCACATTTATTTCCCGGACCCGTGGTGGAAGAAGGCGCACCGCAAACGCCGCATCGTTCGCTCGGACGTTATCCAAATGATCGAAGAACGCTTGGTCGTTGGCGGGAAACTCCATTTTTGGACCGACGTCGAAGAGTACTTTAAGAGCGGCGTCGAAACGATTAAGCTCTCGTCGAAATTGGCCGGGCCGTTCGATATTCCGGAGCGCAAAGCCGAGGGGGATCTCGACTACTTGACGCACTTCGAACGTCGCACGCGCCTCAACGAAGCGCCGGTTTACCGTTCGTATTTCGTCAAGCGAATCGGCTAAACGCAAAATGAACGTCGACGGTTTTCGAGCGAAACGGCTCGGAAACCGTCGGTAAAATTCTCTGACTTCTCTAATTTGCCGGGCTTAACGATTGGCGCGATAAAAAACGGCGATTTTGACGACTGCGCCGTTGACTTCTTATTTTTTTGAGCGAATTTGCCCAAATTTTTTCGCTTTTCCTTGACTTTGTTTTTTCGGCGTTTTACAATATGACATAGCGGCGCAATGTCGCGCGGCTTTGTCATAAAGCTAAAAACGTCGTAAGTTTATTTTCGACGCGATTTAATACTATTTATTGCATTAAAAGGTGAGTTTATGTCGAAATTTGTGAACAAACTTCGCGGCTTCACGCTCGTCGAATTGTTGGTCGTTATCGCGATCATCGGTATTCTTATTGGGCTTCTTCTCCCGGCGGTTCAAGCGGCCCGCGAAGCGGCGCGCCGTATGCAATGCACGAACCACTTGAAACAAGTCGGTTTGGCGCTCCAAAACTATCACGACGCCTACAACGCGCTCCCGACGATGTCGCCGTTCTCGGCGTTCGGTTGGAACAACTACGCGCCGTTTAGCGTTACGATTCCGCTTCTGCCGTTTATGGAAGAAGCGCCGCGCTACGACCGCATTATGGATCTCGACAAAAAAACGAAGAGCGGCGAAGTCGGGCTCTGGGGCGGCGGTTTCTTCGACTCGGACGTCTATAAAAACCCGATCACGACGATCATCTGCCCGTCGGAACCGTACGGTTCGCAACCGTCGACGCACGCCAACAACGCTCGCGTCAACGTGATGTACTCCCTCGGCGACGGCACGAGCAAACTCGACGCGCCGTACAACCACCCGAACTATACGAACGTTTCGACGAAAAAATGCCACACGCGCGGTCTCTTCCACCAAGAACACTGGAAGTCCTACGCCGCCTGCACCGACGGCACGTCGAACACCGTCGCGGTTAGCGAATCGGCGAGCGCCCCGACCGGCAACTACTCGACCGCGGTCAAGGGCGGCACGTGGTACGACGGTTCGTTCTACACGAGCGACCTCGACTGCAACCCGAACATCTGCATGAACAACGCGCGCAAAGCCGACGACCCGACGCAACTGAAAGCGGGGACGGACAACTGGCGCGGCCACTTCTTCCAAGACGGTCGTCCGTGGAACGGCTTCCACACCGTTCTTCCGCCGAACGCGCCGAGCTGCCAAGCGACGAGCAACGGTTATTGGGGCGCGATCTTCTCCGCGAACAGCTATCACTCGGGCGGCGTTAACTGCGCGATGGCCGACGGTTCCGTCCGCTTCGTTAGCGAAACGATCGACTGCGGCGACCTCAGCGCGAAATCGACGCAATGCACCGGCAAGAGCCCGTACGGCGTTTGGGGCGCGATGGGAACTCCGTCCGGCGGCGAAACCGTTACGATGTAATTTTAGCGTTTAGCGCAAGTTTTACGTCGTTTCGTCGAGCGCGGCGTTTGGGGCGCGACGGGCGCTCCGTCCGACGGCGAAACCGTTGCGACGGCGTTTTAGCGTTTGGCGAGAATTTGACGTTGATTTAAACCGGAACGCCGGCCCTTGCGTCGGCGTTTCGTATGGACATTAAGTCAAACAACGGCGACGTTTGCGCGTCGTCGAGAAAGGCGGATAGAATGAAACGAACTTTCCTCGGATGCGCGTTCGCGTTGGCGGCGCTCGCGTCGGCGGTCGGTTGCGGCCAAAAACTCCCGGACGGGATGCCGAAGCTGAACCCGACGACGATCACGGTGGTTCAAGACGGCGCGCCCCTTGCGGACGCAATGATTACGTTAATGTCGGCCGACGGTTCGAGCAAATGGTCGAGCGGCGGCACGACGGACGCTTCGGGCGTCGCGACGATGGTAACGCACGGCCAATACAAGGGCGTCCCGACCGGAAAATACAAGGTCGCGGTTTCGAAAACGGTCGGCGAAGGAACGCCTCCTCCGCCGAAGCCGTACAACGAAGAGTCGGCGCGCGTTTACCAAGAATATATCGACAGCGGCGCGACGTACACGGAATTTTTCGTCGTCGATCCGCAGTTCCGTTTGGTCGACACGACGCCGCTTGAACTGGAAGTCGTCGACGGTAAAAACGACTTGAAAGTCGACGTCGGCGAAGCGGTTCACGAAGAGATCAGCCAAGGCGGCGGCGTTATCTAAACGCGCTCTCGACTTGGTTTAAGCGTTAAACGTTAAGCGTTGACGACGAAACGCCCGGCGTCGCTCGAAGAAGCGGCGTCGGGCGTTGGCGTTTCTTGGTCGGCTCGTCGGTCTTGCGTTTTTTGAAGGGGCGGCGAAGGGTTCGACCGGGCGTTTGAAATCTTGAAAGACGCGGCGTTTACGCGGCGCCCCAGCGTTTGCGGAGGGCCCAGTCGACGATCAGGAGTCCGGCGAAGAGCGCGAAAATCGCCCAAGAGTCGTACAGCGACCGCTTGACTTCGCGGAAGTCGGCGACCGTCGCGCGTTGTTGCGCCAACGCGTCGAGGAACGTCGCAAATTCGTCGACCTGCAACGTTTTACCGTCGGGCGTC
>JAFYVO010000147.1 GCA_017549085.1 Thermoguttaceae bacterium | reverse complement strand
ACGGTCGAACGAGAACCCGCTCAGCGCGCGGCCCGAAACGTTCGCCAACGTGTCGCTCATGAAGAGGCCGGTAACGTCGATGACGTCGCCCCCTTGCGGGCCGCTCGCGACGATCGGAAGGCTGAAGACGACGCTGTCGGCGTAAGCGACTTTCAACGCTTCGGAGTCCGGGCCTTTGTTCGCGCGGTAACGGTAGTTGCGACGCAGGAACTGGATACGGTCGCCGACTTTGCGGAAACGCCAAATCATGTCGTTGCCGAAGTTCCAAGAT
Source organism: Thermoguttaceae bacterium (assembly GCA_017549085.1). Lineage (GTDB taxonomy): Bacteria > Planctomycetota > Planctomycetia > Pirellulales > Thermoguttaceae > RUG369. The sequence goes on along the minus strand of JAFYVO010000147.1, from coordinate 4,406 downwards.
TGACCGCCGTAAAGCTCCGATTCGCCGATCCCGCGCGCGATCGAAATCACCATAATATAATCGACGCCGAGTTGCGCCGGGGTGATTTCCCAGTAAAGATTGTCTTTTTGAACGTAGGTCGTGATCGGACCGCCAAGACGCGACGCGCCCGGAGCGATCGATTCAAAAGAGCGGTATTCGCCCGCCGCGGCGAGCGCTTCTTCGGAAAGAGTCGACGCGACCGTTTCGGTTTCTTCGCCGTTATCCGGCGTCGGCATGTTCGTTTCGCTAACGGCCGCCGGTTTCGAGATTTCGATCGTCGACGCGTCGTCGGCCCAAGCCGAGGCGCCGCCGAAAATCAACGCGGCCAATAAAAGGAGTTGACGTTTCATGAATAACCTTTCGTTACCAAAAATCGATGAAACGAACGAAACGCAATCAAAACGTTTCCTTTGCCCCGTCTTGAACCGCGACGCCACGACGCCGCCGATAAGCGGCGCGCAATTCGGCAAAAACGTTATTATCGTCGTGTTCCGGCAGGCAAAACCGTCCGTTTAGTTTATTCAACCTTCCCATTTTACCGCAACGTCAAAAAATTATCAAGTAATAATTTTGGAAAGTTAGAAAAAATAAAGAATCTTTAACAGAAAAGAGCGCAACCAACCAATTATAACGAGCAAAACGGCGGCGCCAATTTTAACGCGCTCGCCCACTCCGCGCCGACCGCCTCGACCGCTCGACGTTCAAAAACGTCGCCGTTCTCAGACCGCGACGTTTTCGTTTTCCTTCTTTGAAGCGTTCAATCTTCGCCCAACGCAATTTCGCCGTCGACGATTTTTCGCACGATTTCGCGATTATTCGCCAAAAAATCGGCGTCGGCGAGCAAACTCGGGAGCGTTCGCCATTCGACGGCGGCGACCTCCTCCGGTTGCGGACGCAGCTCGACGTTCGGGTCGGCGGAACGCGCGTCGGCGGCGAACCAAAAGAGCGGCGCGCCGGTCGGCGTTTGACGTTCGCCAAGGAAACGCCCGACTTCGACGTCGAGCCCGACCTCTTCGAGAAATTCGCGAACGACGGCCTCGCGCGGCTCCTCGCCGGGCTCGATTCCTCCGCCGGGAAAGCAAAGCGCGCCCGGAGCGGCGACCTTCGCGGAACGCCGAACGATCAGGAACTCGACGCGCGAAAAATCGAACGGTTCCCCGCGTTTCGTCGAAAACGGCGGACGAGGAACGATCGCAACCGCTCCGCCGCGCCCTTGTTTCGCCGTTTGCTCTTCTCGCTTATTTTCGCCGTTTTCGTTTGCTTCGCTCATTTTCCCGCTCGCCGCAATTGCCCCAATTCGCCTATTCTCGCTTTTCAAGCGCTCGTTTTCGTTTCGTTTTTATCCGCTTGCTCGCGCTCGCTCAGTTTTCGCGACCAAATTCGGAAAAGTCGTCCCGCTTCCAAGCCGAGGAAAACGCCGACGACGTTTTGCGCAATGTCGATCCATTCAAAATAACGCCCGGTCAAAATCTGCAAAAACTCCGAACCGACCGCCCAAAGAAGCAAAAGAACGCGCCAACGCCCCGTCGACCAATTTCGACGCGCCAACCCGACGCCAAACGCCAAAACGGAAAACGCGATAACATGCAAAAACTCGATCGCGAACCCCATCGGCGGAACCTCCGGACGCGGCGCCAAGAGCATGTACGCCATCCAAATAAAGTACGCGACCGTCAAATACGCGACAATAACCCTTATTCGTTCTCTCGAATTATCGTTCATCGACCGTTTTCCTCGTTGTTTGTCGTCAAGCTGCCCGACGTTTTTCCGTCGCTTTATTATATCCGAAAAAACTTCCGCGAAAAGTCGGCCCGACCGTTAAATTTTAACCGTCCGCCGCGACGCAAGGAAAAAAGCGATAAAAGAGCGAAAGGGCGAAACCTTGCCGCTCGCAACGTAAAAAAATAACGAAAAACCGAAATTGCCCTAGCGTCTCCCCTGAAAAAACGTTAAACTTACGCAAAATTTTCCTTGATTCGTTATTGTCGAACGACGCCCGCGCGCCGTTTGGAGAACGTCGTATGCCCGCTAAAATCCTCGACCGTTTAATTTCCGCCTTCGTCGGCGCCCTTTCCGCCGTCGGAACCGTTTGGTTTCTTAACTCGAACGCCCCCGACGCTCCGTCGAGCGCTCCCGAATCCGGCGCGCCCGCCAAATTCGACCGTTTGGAAGTCGACGCCTTGCGAGTCAACGACGTTCTTTTCGTCGCCGACCCCGAAACGAAAGAGCCGACGATCAAATTAAGCGGCGGTTCGATTTCCGCGCAAAATAGCGTTTTCGCGGAGCAAATCGGCGCGTTTCGCGTTCTTGGGCAAAAATTGCAGGCGACGCCGGACGATCCGTTGAACGCGCAAAGCCCGGTTTTCGCCGAGTTGGCGACGAATCAAGACGGCGGCGCTTACCTCGCGCTCTTGAGTCCGCAAGAGACGCACTCGATCACGATCGGCTTCGACAAAACCGAAAAAGGCTGCCTAGTTTCGCAAAACAACGAAGACTCCTCGATGATCGCTCAAGCGATTTTCGTCAAGCCGACCGCCGACCAAGCCGCGCCGGACGCCGCGCAAGACGCCGCGGTCGCGCCCTCCGAACAACCGCTGGACGCCGCGACGCCCGCCGTCGAAGACCCCGCGTTCCCAACCGACGAACTCCCGCCGTTCGACGCGCAAGCGCTCCCGCTTCCGTCCCCCGACGACGCGACGTCTCCCCCCTCCGTTCCCGGCGTTTAACGCGATTGGGAGCGTTCGGCAATGTCGTTTATCTCGCGTTCCAAGTCTTTCGTTCGCGAACGTTTGCGCTTGAAAGACGTTTGCGCCTCCTGCTTGCGACGCCGCGTCGCCGTTAGCTCGCGCCTTCAAACGGCGACTTTACTTTTCGGCGCGTTCCTTTTCCCCGCTCCGCTCGTCGCCGATTCCGCCGTCGACGTTCGCGACGCGTTCCCTTCTTTCGGCGCGCCCTCCGCTCGTCCCGGCGTCCTTTGCGAATTAGCCGGACTCCCGACCGCGTCGTCTCCGGAAAAGACTCGCGCAAGTTGGGAAACGCCGCTTTTTTCCGCGCCCCTCCCCCATTCTTCCTCCTTTGCGCCGTCCGCCCTTAACGCGCCGTCGACGCAAAACGCCCAAACCGCCCCGATTATCCGCGGCGGCTATATCTCGAACCTTCCGATCGCGCCGTTTCGCGGTCGAGTTTTCGCTTACGCCGACGCTTCCTGGGGCAAACAATCCGAGCAAAGCCACGATCCGTTAGCGAGCGGTTTCGACGTCGCGTCCTTTGGCGGCGGCGTCGGGCAAGACTGGCGGCTCTCGAAAAACGCGATTTGGGGCTTCGGCCTCCAGGGGCGCAATATTCAGCTCGATCCCGCCGCGTCGATTTACGAATCGGAAATCGATTCGCTCGCCGGTTTTCTGCGCTTGAGTCTTTTCGGCCCCCTTTGGCGCCTCGACCTATCGATCGGCGCCGCCCAAAATTGGAACGAACAAAGCCTTAGCGTTAGCGACGTCGTCAAATACTCGTCGACGCAATGGAATTACGAAGCGGAATTCGGCGTTCGTTTCGACAAAGGCTACACCCGAATCGAACCGCTTATCGGACTCCGCGTTTTGACGTTGCAAGAGCCGGCCGACGCGGAGCGCCGTCTCGTTTCGAACGGTCGTCCGAACGATTACGCCGACGCGTCGTACCGCTTAAAGCTCGGCAGTCGTTTCAGTTGGGAATACGCGACGCATCTCGCCACGTTAAAACCTTATTTAATCGCGACTTGGGCGCACGAGTTCGGAGACCGCGCCCTTTACGCGGTCGGCGAAAACGCGCCCTTCCCGATCGCCTACCGTTACGCTCGGCACAAGATGGCGCGCGACCGTCTCGATCTCGGCGGCGGCGTCGACGCGGCGCTTCGGGACACGGTCGACGTTTTCCTCCGTTACGACGTCGAGTTCGCGAAAGAATACTCAAATTACCTATTTTACGCGGGCTTCCACAAGAAATTTTAGCGTCGCGGCGACAAAAAGCGACTCGACGCCGGCGGCGCGCCTTTTTTTGCCCAAACGACAAAACTCTTTATTTTCCCCATCTTCTCTATTTTCCGTTTTCGATCGCCGACGTCGGAAAAAAATCGCAAAAAAACGCCGATTTTCTCGAATTGGCGATTGATTTTAACGCGCCGAAGCGCTACCCTATTATCTAAGACGGCGACGCCGAACGTTCGCTCGCCGTTTGCGAAATTTTTCCATTTTCCCCTTATATTATTAGCGGCGGCGTTTTTTCCGCGCCGTCGACAAGGAGAACCGCATGTCCCGCCTTAATCGTCGTTCCTTTATGAAAAGCGTCGCTCTTTCGACCGCCGGTTTCGGCCTCGCCGCGACGACCGGCGCTTTCCCGGCGCCCGCTTT
>JAFYVO010000146.1 GCA_017549085.1 Thermoguttaceae bacterium | reverse complement strand
TTCCGTTAAAGGAGTTCCGATGTCGCGCTCGTCCTCCGCCGCCGATACGTCTCGCCGCGCTTCTTCCGCCAACGTTTACCCCTTGGCGTCCGACGTTTCCCGCGCAACGTCGCCCGTCGAATCTCAGTCGCGCTCTTCGCAACGCCTTATGTCGCTCGACGCGTTGCGGGGGCTGAATATGCTCTTCATCATCGGGCTGTCGGCGGTGATCGTCGACCTTTGCAACCTTTGGCCCGGCGCGATTTCCAGCGTGATCGCGGAGCAAATGACGCACGTCGAGTGGAACGGAATCCGGCACCACGACACAATTTTCCCGCTCTTCCTCTTCTTGGCGGGCGCGTCCTTCCCGTTCTCGCTGGCCAAAGCGCGAGCGAAAGAGCTCCCGACGTGGCGCGTCGTCTTAAAGGTAGTCTTTCGGGGACTTGCGCTTGTCGCTTTGGGCGTAATTTACAACAACGGCGTCAATTTCGACTTCGCGAACCTGCGTTACGGCAGCGTTCTTGGGCACATCGGTCTCGCTTGGATGTTCGCCGCGTTGATTTTTATGGCGACCGGGCGTAAATTCCAAATCTGCCTCTCCGCCGTGATTTTGGTCGGCTATTGGCTCGCGTTAACGCTCTACCCGGCGCCGGACGTCAACCCGCCGGAAGCCTTTTCGCGAGCGGCGTTTATGGAGCGCGCCCAAAACCTGCTGACGCCGGAAAACTCGTCGTCGATTCAGAAAAACCTCTCGATGGAAGGTTCGCTCGTCGGCTACGTCGACCGCACGGTTATGCCGGGCAAACTTTACAAAAAAGTTCACGACCCGGAAGGGCTTGCGTCGACGCTTCCCGCGATCGTAACCGCCTTACTGGGAATGCTTTTCGGCTCCGTGTTGCGCGCCGCCCCGAAAGAAATCGGCGAATGGCGCAAAGTCCTAATTTTACTTGGAGGCGGCCTTGCGCTGACCGCTCTGGGCGTCGCTTGGAACGAAATTTTCCCCATCAACAAAAACCTTTGGAATAGTTCGTTCGTCTGTTTCGTCGGCGGTTGGTCGGCAATCGCGCTTGGCTTATTTTATTTAATCATCGACGTTTTGGGCTTGCGTCGCTGGGCGTTTGCGTTTGTCGTCGTCGGCGCGAATCCGTTGGCGATTTACCTCGGTCGCAAATTTTTCGACCTAAATCACACTCGCGACTTTTTCTTTGGCGACGCGATAAACCGTTTCGTTCCGGACAATTACCAAACGCTCGCGACGTCGTTCGCCGGACTTCTCGTCGGTTGGTTGATCCTTCTTTGGCTTTACCGCCGCCGAATTTTCATCAAAATTTAACGCGACGCAACTCTTTTAACGTCGACGCTTAACCCCGAGAAAGGCGATAAAATTGACCGACGCTTGGCGCTTGAAAACGAGAACGCTCCCGCTCGACCGTCCCGTTTTAGTTGGAATTATCAACGCGACGCCCGACAGTTTTTCCGACGGCGGGCAATTTAACGCCGACGCTAAAGACTTATTCCGCGTCGACTTAAACGCCGTCGTAGCCAAAGCGCGCCAACTCGTCCGCGACGGCGCGTCGATGCTCGACGTCGGCGGCGAAAGCACGCGCCCAGGTTCGGAACCGGTCGGCGAAGCGGAAGAAATCCGCCGCGTCGCTCCGGTCGTAAAGGCTTTGTCCGAAGCGTTTTCCGTCCCAATCTCGATCGATACGTACCGCCCCGCCGTCGCCGACGCCGCGCTCGAAGCGGGCGCCGAAATCGTCAACGACGTCGCCGCCGGACGTTACATCGCTTCGCAAGACCGTTTCGCCGACGAAACCGAAACCGATTTTCCCGAGGAAATGGCGGACGTCGTTCGACGACGCGGCGCCGCCGTCGTGTTGACGCATATGCGCGGAACGCCTCGAACGATGCAAATCGCGCCGCGATACGATTTAAACGTTTTCGAAGAAGTGTTCGACTTTTTGCGTCGGCGCCGCGACCGGTTCGTCGAACTTGGAATCGAAGCCGCTCGAATCGCGCTGGATCCCGGCGTCGGTTTCGGCAAAACCTTCGAGCAGAATTGGGAGCTAATTCGCCGCGCCGCCGAGTTTTCCGCGTTGTCGCAACCGCTTTATTACGGCTGTTCGCGCAAACGTTTTTTAATCGAAACAATGCGTCAGTCTATCGCCGAACGCGACGCGGAAACGCCGCAACCCTCGGAACCCCAACGGTTTTACGAACCGTTTGAACCGGAAAGCGTCGTTGAACGCGACGCGGCGACCGCCGCGACGACCTTGCTCCTTGCCGAACGCGGCGTCCATATCTTCCGCGTTCACAACATATTGCGCAACAAGGTCGCTTTACAATTTGCCAACGCGCTCGCCGTTTCCGCGCAAAGCGCCGGAGTTCCCCGACAATGAAAGAAACCGCGAAGTCCCAGAAATCAACCGTTTACGTCGTTGGAACCGACGAAGCGGGTTACGGTCCCAACCTCGGCCCGCTCCTCGTCGCGGCGTCGTGTTGGACGGTTTCTACCGATCCGCTTGGTTCCGTCGAAACGTTGCGCCGCGCGTTTTCGCCGTCGCCGGAATCGTCTTCCGCCGCGTCCGAAACCTCCGCGCCGTCGAATCTTACAAAGCCGCCCAAGAAGCGCCGTTCCAAGAAAAACGCCGACGACGGCGCCGCGTCGCTCTTTGACTTTTTACCCGACGCGCCCGCCCTCGACGCTTCGGAAGTCGACGCCGTTTCGCAACGCGCCGACGCGGTCGTCCCCGCCTTAAACGCTTCTCTTGCCGAACTTTGCGCTCGACGCGGCGATTTTCCGTTGGCCGACTCGAAACAATTATACGGCCCGTCGAAATCGTTGGCGGCGTTAGAACGCTCCTTTTGGCTTGCGCTCGGCTCAACTCGCCGCGTTCTGCAAGCCCTTAATCGTTCGGCGCTTACGACCGACGCTTCTTGGCGTTCCGCGCGGACGCTCCTTTGCGGCGAAACCGCTTCCGACGACGCGCTTCCGCCTTGGGAACGCGACGTCGATTTTCCGTTGCCTCGCGACGCGAAAACCGGTTCGTTGCAGAACTTAGCGTCGGCCTTTTCGCAAATCGACGCGACCTTCGCGGAGTCGGGCGTTGCGCTCGTCGACGTCGCGGCTCGTCGCGTCCAACCGTTGGAATTCAACGACTTAATAACGCGTCTTGGGCTGAAAAGCGAGTTGATCGCCGACGTTACGACGTCCCTTGTCGTTGAAACGATTTTGCGCGCGCTTCAAACGCAACCGACGAATTCGCAAGACGTTAAAACGAGCCAAGAGCTTCCCGTTGTTATCGTTCTTTGCGATAAACTCGGCGGTCGCGACCGTTACGCCCCCCTTCTTGCCGCTCGCTTTCCCGGCGCCGACGTTAAAACGCTCGTTGAATCGCGGGCCGCGAGCGTTTACCGTTTTTGCGCTCGGCGCGGCGTCGTTCGCGACGGTTCAACGGTCGAGTTCCCAACGGAAATAGCGGTCGAAATTAGATTTACAGCCAAGGGCGAAGCGAACGTTCCGACCGCGCTCGCGTCGATTTGCGCCAAGTATTTCCGCGAGTTGTCGATGATTCCGTTCAACGATTTTTGGCGACGCGCCGTCGACGACGCAAACCTCCGTCCGACGGCGGGTTATCCGCTCGACGCGAAGCGTTTTCGCGCCGAAGTAGACGAAGCGCGACGCCGTTTAAACATTGCCGACGCCGTTTTTTGGCGCGAACGTTAGCCGCTCCCAATTTCATTAACGCCTTATGAAACAACAGGTTAGAT
>JAFYVO010000002.1 GCA_017549085.1 Thermoguttaceae bacterium | reverse complement strand
TCGACGACCTTCATCGAGACCGCGAAACGAGCGGTCGGCGTCGGCGCGAAGTTCGCGTCGGCTCCGATTCGGCGCAAAATCGTTTGGTAAGCGCGCCCGGCTTCGGCGAAATACTTGACCGCTTCAGGCGGCGGGTCGCCGAGCGTTCCGGCGAGACCGCGACCGAGCGACAAATAGGAGTCGGCGACCCAACGAAGCGCGGCGTATCCGTTCGCGTCGCCGCGTTGCGCGACGCGTTGTAAAAACGCTTCGAAGCTCTTCGTCGTCGCGGCGAGTTCCTCCGCTTTCGACGCGTTGCCGTCGTCCGCCGCTTCTTTCAGTTCGACGAGCCGCTCTTCGACGCGGCGCCCGAGCCGGAGGTAGACGGAGGTCAGTTTCGACGCGTTTTCCGGGTTGCGCGCGGCGACCGCTTCGAGCCGCTCCATCGTCTTTTGCGCTTCGTCGAGCCGGGACGCGTCGGCGGTGCGAACGCGGAGCGCGAGCGCGAGGGTCGCCGTTTGGAAATTGTCGTCGAGGAAACCGGCGTCGGCGTCGGCGGACGTTTCGCCGGTCGCGTCGGCGTTTTCGGCGTTCGCCGCCGCGTCGAGCGTCGCTTCGACGACGGCCAACGGGCCGAAGTCCGGATGCGTCAACCATTTTTCGGCGTCGGCGACGTTGCCGGCGCGCTCGTAAATTTCGGCGAGTTGGAACGCCGAGTAAATCGCCAAATAATCGGTTTTAGAGCGGCTCGACTCGGCGATTTTTCGCTGCAAACCGGCGAGGAGCGTTTTTTCGGCGGCGTCGCGCAGTTCGGCGAGCGCGGCTTCGGCGGCTTCCGCTTCGGTCGCGGCGGACGGATTGGCGGCGTCGGCGATCTCCGCTTGCGCGTCGGCGGCGACTTTCCGTTCGTTCCAAGTCTTCCAAAGGAGGGAACCGAGACGCAGTTCCGCGACGGCGCGTCGCGGCGAGTCTTCCGGGATTTGCTCCAAGAGCGCCCGAGCGCCGTCGAGATCGCCGGTCGAAACGGCCGCGTCGGTTCGAACGAGCGCCGCTTCTTGAACGACCGAAACGCTCGCCGCGTCGGTCGCTTCGCTCCAGCGTTCAACGACGTAACCGGCGTATTCGGCGAGTTTTGCGGACGCGGCGGCGAGCGTTTTGTCGTCGGCGACTTCGGCGCGAAGTTTTGCGTTCGACGCTTGGAGCGCCCGGAGCGCGACGGTCGCGGCTTGCGGCGCGTCGGCGAAGTCGGGGCGGTTTTTGACGAGTTCGTCGGCGGCGGCGAACGCTTCGTCGAAACGCTCGATCGAGAAGCAAAGGGTTGCGAACCGGAGTTTTAGCGCGTCGAGTTCGTTTTGCGGCGTCTTGTCGTCGACGTATCCGAACGCGGTTTGGAACGCTTGATAAGCGTCGTCGGCGGCTTTTTCCGCTTGGGCGTTCGCTTCGGCGGCGAGTTCCGGGGCGGCGTTGCGAGCGTCGGCGCGGGTTTGCGCGAAAATCGACGCGGCCCGCGACGCGGCGTCGGCGGCGCTCGGGAAGTCGCCAACTTTTTGCGCGAACGAGTATTTTGAAAGGTCGATTCCTTCGAAGAGCGGATTTTTAAGGAGTTCCGTCGCTTCGAGCGCGGCGCTTCCGCGTCCGGCGGCGACGAACGAAAGGGTTTCGAGCGCGAAAACGACGACGGCGTTCGAACCGGTCGTTTTTTTCGGCGAATTGAGGAGCTTATACGTCGGATCGTCCGCGTCGACGAACGTTTTGCGTCCGGCGGCGACGTAAGCGTCGCGGTCGGAGCGGCGCAACTCTTCGAGCTTGATCGTCGCTTGCGCCGTTAAGAGGTGAAAACGCAAGCCTTCGGCGCTTCCGTAAAACGCGTCGCCGAGCTTGGCGTCTTTCCAAGCGCGGAACTTTTGCAAAACGCTCATCCAACGCGCCGGATCGTCCCCGGCGAGCGCGATTTCCGCTTCGAGGAGCGAAGCGCGCGTTTTCAAGGACGAATAGCGGTCTTCGTAAGGCAAGACGGCCAGCTCCGAAAGCGCCGCGAGCGCGTCGGCGGTTTGACCGAGTTCCGCCGCGACTTGCGCTTCGTTGAAACGCGCTTCAAACGCCGCCGGGAACTGATGAAACTTTTCGTAAAATTTCGCGAAATAACCGCGCGCTTTCGTCAAGCCGTCGGTTCGCTCGGCGGAGCCTTCCGGGAAAGTTCGCGCCGTTTGCGCCGTCAATTTCGCCTTGCGGAGCGTTAAGTCGACGAACTCGGCGCGGGCCGCTTGTTTGTCGTTGGGTTTGGCTTTCTCGTCTTTTTCAACGGCTTGAACGCGGGTTTGGGCCGCTTGAAGCGCGACGTCGAGCGGGGTTTTCGCGTCGGCGAACGCGACGCGAGCGGCGAGAAGCGCTTTCGATTTCGCGTCTTCCGAAACCCCTTTTTTCGCGGCGTCGGCGAGCGAGCGTTCCCCGGCGTCGATTAGCGTTTGAGCGAGCGCGGCGTTCGCGGCGGCCGCGTTCGGCGAATCGGGGTTCGCCGCCAAATAGCGTTCGAGCGAAGCGCGACCCTGCGCCGCCAAGTCGGCCCGAGCGGACGCCGGAGCGGTCGCGAGCGATTTTAACGTCGCGACGCCGAGACGGAAGTCGAGTTCTTCGGCGAGTTCCGGAGGCGCGTTCCCCGACTTTTCAAGCAAGCGCAAATAATCGAGCGCGACGTCGTCGTATCCGCGGTCGTCGAGCGCTTGCAGAAAACGCTCCCAATCTTCGTCGGCGCGGGCCGATTCGAGGGGCGAAATCGAGATTCCGAGAAAAAAAACGGAAGAAATCGCGGCGCCGAGGGCTGCGCGAAGCGACCTTTCGGCGTATAATGGGAGACGGAGACCGTCGCGGCGAGCGTCGGAACGTCGGAAAAGCGCGGAAAAAAGGAGGCGTCGGGACATGGGCTTTCGTCCTGTCGCGCCGACGCGTTGAACGTCGACGCCGTCGCAAGGGAGCGGTTTTCGGAAAATTTTGTCAATATTAATTAATAACGGTTGGCAACCGGTTAACAACAAGCGGTCGAACGGCCGGACGAACGAACGACGTTTCAACGCGTTCAACGCGGCGGCTTCGTCGACTTGGCGAGTCGAGCGGCGAAAAGGCCGGGCGACCGAAACGCGGACGTCGGCGGCGCTCGTTTGTTAATGATACTCGATTTGGCAATGAAAATCAATCGAAATTTTTGGAAACGCGTCGCTCAAACGGCGGCGGTCGCGGCGGTCGCGTTTATCGGAGCGGTCGGGGAAAACGCGTTGAAAGCGCAAGACGGCGAAGTTAAGCGGCTTGGACAAATTGAGAAAGCCGGGCAAACGGCGGAGACTAAAAAGATTGCGGAAACGGCGCAAAACGGCGAAATTGCGTCGACCGCGCCGTCGGACGCTTGGGTCGCGGACGGTTTCCCGCTGATTTATCGACGCGACGGCGCCGCGCTCGAAGCGATTTGGAACGCGTTGGAACCGAGCGGAACGGGGCAAACGGGTCAAGTTGAGCAAATGGAGCAAACAGGGAAAGCGGGAGCGTCGGAACCGTTTGCCGACGCGGTCGACTTCCAGCTGCGCCGTCAAGGGCCGAAGTACAAAGGGAAGACGTTGGCGCTCCGCGGGCGGCTCCTTCGCGCCGTTTGGGTTCCGGCGGCTGGAATTGCGCAAAATAGCGAAACGGCGCAAAATGGCGAAGTCGCGCAAGTTAACGAAACGGCGCAAAATGGCGAAGTCGCGCAAGTTAACGAAACGGCGCAAAACGGCGAAGTCGCGCGAGTTGACGAAACGGCGCAAAACGGCGAAGTCGCGGCAAACGGAGAAAACAGGAAAGGCGCGGTAAGCGGCGGGTTTTACGACCTTTGGGTTTTGCTCCCCGATTCGAAACGCGACCCGGTTCGCCTCCTGACGCGGCGCGCTCCGCCCGGTTTTAACGTCGACGAGCGGCTCGAAAACGCGACGGCTTATCCGGAAACGGTCGAGTACCGGCGCGAAACGGTCGAGGCGACCGCCGTTTATTATCGAACGACGGCGTTCGACGGCGGGGACGATTTTTACGCGGCGCCGACCCTCGTCGCGGTCGATTTCCGTTGGAGCGGAGCGGCGAACGCGGCGTCCGGAGGCGGAGCGGACGGTAAAACGGGGGAAATAGAGAAGACGGGGGATTGGCTCGGCGTTAAAATCGTCGGCGTCGCGGTTATCGTCGCCGTTTGGCTTTGGGCGCGACGCAAGTCGGGCGGAAAATTGGGTAAACGGGGTAAACAAGGCAAACGGGGGGAGAGCGCGTTCGACTTGCCCGATTCGATCGAGCCGTTCGCGCTCTTTCTCGTCGCGGCGGGGGCGTTCGTCGGAGCGATTCGCGCCGAGACGCCGGAAGTCGGGGGGAACGCGGGAACGGCGCAAGTCGGCGAAAATGGCGAAATTAGCGAAAACGCGCAAGACGTCGAAGACGCGGCGTTTTGGAGCGTCGCGACCGGCGTCGACGTCGACGCTTGGCGGCGCGAAACGAACCCGAACGGACTCCGCCCGGCGCTCGATTCGAGCGAAGCGGTCGAGCGTCGGCGAATCGCGGTCGCGACCTTCGAGCGGTTGGCGCGACTCGTTTCGCCGTCGGTTTTAGCGGAGCGGTTCGGCGAAAGCGAAGAAGGGCAAAATAACGAAAACGGGCAAGACGGTGAAAACAGGCGCCCGGCGCTCGTCGGAACGCTCGGCGATTACGTCGCGACCGCGCCGCGCGAACGCCCGGCGACCGACGCGGCCGCGAGCGTTTGTTATTTTTGCGGAACCGCGCTTCGAGTCGAGCGGCTTGCGACCGGGGCGGACGAAGCGGCGCGAATCGGCGCTCCCGCGCTTTATCGGGTCGTCGTCGCGCTCGATTCTCCGGAAGATAGGGGAGATGGAGCGAATAGTGAAAATAGCGAAACGTCCGCCGCGTCGGAAACGCTCGTCGTTTATTCGCCGAACGTTCCGAACTTCGCCGCGCCGTCGAGTTTTTTCGACGCGAACGCTAAACGAGGCGGAATAGAGAAAGCGGGAAGAACGGGAAAAGGGGGGAGAAACGGCGATTTAGCGAAGAAGGGCGAACTGGGAAGCGTCGGCGTCGGCGAGCGCGTCGGCGGACTCGGCGTTTTGTTCGGGCGGGAAACGGACGGCGCGGTCGCGTTGGCGGCGCGAGTCGGTTGGTTCCCGACGGACGCTCCGCTCGGGCGGCTCGGCGTCGATTTGTCGGCGTTCGAAGGGGCCCTGGTTTACCCGATTCGCGCGTTGACCGCCGAAAAAGACCCGACGCGGCGCCGGGAGATCGCCCGAACCCTTCGCTGGACGAGCGCCGACGTACGCCCGTTTTACGAGACGCTCGCCGCGGTTCGCCGGGATTCGCGTTCGAACGGAAAGTCAATTTTGACGCCGGATTCCCGTTTTGCGTCGGAAACAGAGAAAATTGCCGCGCTTTTCAATAGGCCGGAAGAGAACCAAGGGCGCGTCGCGACGTTGCGGGGGCGAGTGCGACGGGCGAACCTTATTCTTGTCGACGACCCGGACGTCGTCGCGGCGACCGGAATCGACCGATATTACCAACTTTACCTATTCGCTAACGATTCGCAAGGTTGGCCGCTCGTCCTTTGCGTTCCGGAGCTTCCCGACGATTTGAAAGTCGGCGGCGGGAAAGAATATCGGCGCGAAATCGAGTTTGTTGGCGCGTTTACCAAAGTTTGGGCTTATAAAACGTCGGCGCAAAAGACGCAGAACGCCGAAACCGCGCAACCGCTCCAAGACGCCGAGACGTCGCAAAGCGCTCAAAGCGCCGAGTCGACCGGGCCGGGGCCTTGGGGGCGCGTTCCGGTGTTGGTCGGGCGGGTCGTTAACGTCGTTCCGGAAGAGCCGGAGCGTCCGAAAGCGCCCCTTTCGCCGACCGCGAGCGTCGTCGGCTTCGCCCTTCTTGCCGTCGCTTGGGTCGCGTTGCGTCGTCGAGCCGCTCGACCGCCGCGAGAAAAATAATGTTAAACGGAGAGGGATGGGAAAGGCAGGTAAAATGCGCGGCGTTGGTAAAGGAAGCGTTTGGCGTTGTTTGCGGCGAAAAAAAGGATTTTTTTGGCGAAAATGGTAAAAAATCGCGTTATCTGGGGGAAAGTCGGGCGGGCGGGCGTTGACGCGGCGGGCTTTTTAAGGTAAACTGCAGGTTGCGCCGACAGTTCGCGATAAAACTCTCGTTTTGTTGTCGAGCGACGTTCGCGGGCCGTCCGAAACATTCTTGAAACTCTTAAGCCGGACGCTTAAGAAATAAGAAAGAACGCGGGGCGGCTCGAAACGGGACGGCTAGGATTTATCGTTATGTTCCCGCTGTTTTGAAATCGTCGACGAAGCGCGCCGGGCGCGACCGCTCGATTTTGAATCCGCGACGGATTACCCGCTTACCGCTAAGGAAAACGTTATGAAGCAAACGTTGCTTGCTTTCCTGCTCGCCTTGACCGCGACGTTCGGTTTTGCCGCCGATATTACGCCGGAAGGGATGAAGCAGCTGGAAACCGAATGGTTGTTCCAATGCGATAACGAGCCGACTTTTGAAAAAGCGAAGCTCGAAATCGGATACGCTCGCGCCATCGCCGATCGTATCGTCGCCGACTACGAAGACGAAATCGACTTGACCGCCGACCTCGCCGCGCTCGCCGAACTCGAAAAGAAAATCGACGCCGCCGAAGAAACCGAAGAAGCGGCGAAAGAACTTTACATCGCGGTTCGCAAAGTCAAACGCGAAATCACGTTCAAAAACCCGTTGATCGATTTCGAAAAGATCGTCTTGATCGACAACCCGTACCCGAAAGGGAAACCGGGCGACGCCACCGACGAATGGGGGCACGAAGCGCGCCACCGCAACGGCTTTATGGCGGAACCGGGCGGGCGTATGCTCATCGTCGGTTTGAACCCGGGCGGCGAAGTCTTCGACGTTCTCAAAGGCCACGAAGGCAGCTTCTGGCGTCCGGACGTCTCCTACGACTGCTCCAAACTCCTGTTCAGCTTCCAACCGAAAGGCGAAAAGTCGTTCCACCTCTACGAAGTCAATATCGACGGCACCGGCCTGAAACAATTGACGTTCGGCGACTACGACGACCTCGACCCGATCTACACGCCGGACGGTAAAATCACGTTCTGCTCGAGCCGTCAACACTCTTACGTCCGCTGCATGCCGATGACCCACTCCTTCGCGGTCTCCCGTTGCGACGCCGACGGTAAGAACATCTACGTCGTTTCGGCCAACGGCGAACCGGAATACCTCCCGAGCATGCTCGAAGACGGTCGCGTCATCTTCACCCGTTGGGAATACACGGACAAAGCCCTTTGGCGCGTCCAATCCCTCTGGACGATGAACCCGGACGGCACCAACCAACAAACCTTCTACGGCAACCAATCGACTTGGCCGGACGTCCTCACCGAAGCCCGCGCCATCCCGGGTAGCAACAAGGTCATCTTCACCGGTCTCGGCCACCACGCTTGGTTCAACGGCTCGATCGGGATCATCGACCCGTCCGAAGGTCTCAACTATCCGAAAGGCCTCGACCGCGTTACTCGCGAAGTCGCTTGGGCCGAAGTCGGCAACGGCCCGCAAGACCCGGCCGCGAAAGTCGACTATCACCAATCGGGTAAAATTTACGCCTACAAAACCCCGTATCCGCTCAGCGAAGAAGTCTTCCTCGTCAGCGCTCGCGAAGGCGGCCACCTCTACAACGGCGCCCACAACGACTGGTACTTCCGTCTTTACCTGATGGACGTGTACGGCAACAAGGAACTTATCTACCGCGGTAAGTACAACGCCTACCACGCGATGCCGATCGTCAACCGCGAAGGCCTCTACCCGGTCAAACCGGACGTCGTCAAATGGCCGAAGATCGGCTCGGGCGAAAAACCGGCGCCGGGCGTCCTCTACAGCAACAACGTTTTCGAAGGCACGGAACAATTCCCGGAACTCAAGAAAAACGGGAAAGCGATCCGCATCATCCAAATGGACCCGAAAACGTACACCACTTGGAACAAAACCGTCCAACACGACGGCCCGGCCGTTTCGGTCTTCCAAGCTGAAGGCGTCAAACGCATCATCGGCGTCGTTCCGATCGAAGAAGACGGCTCGATCCGCTTCGAAGTTCCGCCGGGGGAAGCGCTCTTCTTTGAAATGCTCGACTCCGAAGGCCGCGCGATTCACGTCATGCGCACGTTCACGAACGTGATGCCGGGCGAAGAACGCGGTTGCACGGGCTGCCACGAATCGACGATGGCCACCCAACAAAACTTCGCGCAAGAAGGCGCGCAAGCCGGTATCGCCGCGACGAAAGCGCCGGTCAAACCGGTTCCGCCGTCCTGGGGCACGGAAGAATCGATCGGCTTCAAACGCTTCGTCCAAGACCCGGTCATCGAAAAGTACTGCATCAAGTGCCACGGCGACCCGGAAAACAAAGCGTATCAAACGATCAACATGACCTGGCGTCCGTCCAGCAAAGGCTGGTGGGGTTGGGTTCACCACCGTCCGAACGACGTCAGCCCGTTCAACGAACCGTACATGACGTTCGTTGGCGGCGAAACCCCGTGGGGCGGCGCGAAACCGCGCGACGAACGCAACGTTCCGAAGAACATCGCCGGTCTCTTCATCGTCGAAGCCTACGGCGCGAACGACCCGGACAACCTCAAAACCCTCCCGCCGTACTCGGCTTACTCGCCGGTCAGCCGTCTCTTCCACAACGCGACGAGCGGCGAACACCACGGCGTTAAGGTCGAAGGCGAAGCCCGCGAACGTCTCCTCGCTTGGATCGACTGCAACGGCCCGTACCTCGGCGAAGAAGAAATTCGTCAAATGTACGACCCGGAAAGCGTCGCGGTCAGCACGATTCCGCCGATTCGTCCGCGTATCGCCACCGCTCCGCGCATCAACCGTTTCGACATCCGTCAAGACGGCGACACGAGCAAGCTCGGCGAATTCAAATGGCTGCCGAACCCGGACAAAACGTTCGACCCGAACGCCCGCGTCGCGGAAGAACAACTCCGCGCGCTCCGCGAAGAAGTTGCGAACGAAGACCTCAAAGTTGAAATCGTTTCCGCGACCTACGGCGCCGGCGACAAGAAAGTCGACGTTCGCGAAAAGTTGATGGAAAAATACTTCAACGGTTCGCGCCTCCTGACCTACGTCGGCAAGTACAACGACCTGTTCGGCGACCCGATCCTCAACACGAAGAAAACGCTTGATATCGAGTACAAGATCAACGGCGAAACGAAGAAGGTTTCCTTCCAAGAAAACGCCCAAATTCTTTTGCCGAAATAAGCGGAACTAAACGCGAGCCCGTCCAGCGCGGGTTCGCGATAAATCTTCGCTAACAAAAAGCCGCCGCCGATACGCTCGACGGCGGCTTTTCGTTTTCTTCCGTTTTCTTCCGTTTTCTTCCGTTTTCTTCCGTTTTCTTTCGTTTTCCTTCGTTTTCCTTCGTTTTCCTTCGTTTTCCTTCGTTTTCCTTCGTTTTCCTTCGTTTTCCTTCGTTTTCCTTGATCTTTGGGATTCTTTTGCGCCTTGGGATTTCTGCTTCGGGGGCGTTTGAGTTTGTGCAAGTTTGAAGTTATTTGATTCGCGCTAAGTTTCAAATTGGGGATTTTTGGCGATTTTTTTATTTTTGAGTTTTATTTTCCCTGAAAAATGCAATGCGGCGACTCTTAATTAATGTTCGACGCGAGCAAGGCGCGGCTTTGCTGGAAATTTTTTTGAAAAAATTAAGCGTTTTTGCGCAAATTTTTTAGTCGCGTCATTCTTATATAGTAACAAGAGAAAAAAGCCTAAAAAGCGGCGAAACGTTAACGAACGATTCAAGGCTTACCAGCGGCGTTAATCGCCGTGTCCGCGAATCGAACGGCGACGTTTCCTTGCCGAACGTCGTTTCGTTTCGCCGCCCCTAGGAAAAGAACGGTTTGAGGCCGCGCAGGGGGCGGTCGTTTTTTTTTGAGTTGGTTCCGCTTCGGTCGAGCGTCGCCGCGCAGGGGGAGAGTCGTTTTTTTGAGTTGGTTCCGCTTCGGTCGAGCGTCGTCGCGGGGGGCGCGTTCCATCCCGCCTT
>JAFYVO010000145.1 GCA_017549085.1 Thermoguttaceae bacterium | reverse complement strand
TGCATACCGGCGCGACCCTCGGCGACGTTGAAATGCCGACGTTCGGCTTCCCGACCCCGATGGTCGGTTTGGCCGCCTTCCCGAAGAGCCGCGGCGACGAAGCGAAGGTCTCCGGCGCGCTCGGCAAACTCGCCGAAGAAGACCCGACGTTCCGCGTCGAACGCAACGAACAAACGAAGCAGCTCGTCATCACCGGGATGAGCGAACTTCACCTGCAAATTTTGCAAGAACGCCTGAAGCGTCGCGACAAAGTCGAACTCGAAACGAAAGAACCGAAGATTCCGTACCGCGAAACGATCCAACAAAAAGCGGAAGGGATGTACCGCCATAAGAAACAATCGGGCGGCGCGGGCCAATTCGGCGAAGTTCATGTCCGCATGTACCCGTTCCCGGGCGGCACGGATCCGGAAGAATTCGCGACGAACAAGGATCGCTTCCCGTCGATGAAAGAATGGAAGTACTTCCCGGAAAACAACTTCCTTTGGATCGACTCCGTCGTCGGCGGCACGATTCCGGCGAACTTTATGCCGGCGATCGACAAGGGCTTTAAGGAACGTATGGAACGCGGCGTTATCGCCGGTTTCCACGTCCAAGACCTCTGCGTGGAAGTCCACTTCGGGAAGCACCACCCGGTCGACAGTAACGAACAAGCGTTCAAAACGGCGGCTTCGAACGCTTTCAAAGTTACCTTTATGGACGCGCGTCCGTCGCTCCTCGAACCGATCGTCAACCTCGACGTTACGGTTCCGGTCGACAAGGTCGGCGACGTCAACTCGGACGTCGTCGCGGCGCGCCGCGGTCGTCCGTTGGGCGTCGAAGACGCGGGCGGCGGTTTCCAAACGGTCAAGGCGGAAGTTCCGCTCGCCGAAGTTACGACCTACAACCGCGCGTTGGCCAGTATGACCGGCGGTCAAGGGAGTTACACGATCGAGTTCAACCGTTACGACGTCGTTCCGGGGAACATCCAACAAGAAATCATCGCGAAAGCGGAACTCAAGGAAGAAGAAGAGTAATCTTAACTTACTTCCGAATCGCCGCTTAACGTCGGAGTTTAAACAACGTTTCGAACGTTTTTCCTCTCCGACGAGCGCGTAAAAACGCAAAACGCCGCCGAGCCGCAAGGTTTGACGGCGTTTTCGCATACCTCCGAAAAACGCAAGACAAAAAAACGGCGAAGAGCGACCAAAATCGACGAATAGCAACCAAGTCGCGAAAACGGCGAAAACGCGCGGTTTAAAGAAACTTTAACGGCGCCAAGCGTTCGTTCCGCCGACGGTTCCGTCCGACGAAGCCGCGGCGAGTTTAACGATTTTAACGTCGCGTTCCTAAAAATTCCCGCTCAAAACGTCCGTCGACGATTCGAGCGTTAAAAACGAAAGGTTTTAAAATGAGCGAAATTCTCGAACTGCAAGAAGCGGATTTCGAAACGAAAGTGTTGCAAGAAACGCGCCCGGTTTTGGTCGACTTTTGGTCGCCGTCGTGCGGGCCGTGTCGCGCGCTCGCGCCGGTCGTCGCCGCGTTGGCCGCCGCAAACGGCGACTCGGCGGTGATCGCGAAAGCGAACGCGTTCGAAACGCCGAACCTCGCCGCGAAACTCGGCGTCGCCGCGCTCCCGACGATTTTGGTCTTCAAAAACGGCGAAGTCGTTTCGCGCTTGTCCGGCGTTCAAAAACAAGCGGCGCTCCAAGAAATTCTCGACGCGAACAAATAAGCGCGACGCAAACGTCCTTTATTCGTCTTGAACGTTTGTCGACGAGAACGAAAAAACGCGTCGCCCAATCGAGCGGCGCGTTTTCCGTTTCTTGCCGTCAAGCGACGGCGGCTTTAACGGTTAAGCCGATTTTACGTTACTTCTTAACGACTTCGTCGGCGATCTTTTCAAGAATCGCGGCGTTTTCGGCGGCGACGTCTTTCGGCGCTTTCCCGGCTTCGGTCAATTTCGCGAAGAGACCGACCGGCGACTTCCCGGTAATCGTCTTGAAGAAGACGCACCCGGCCATATACGTTCCGGTCGCGTTCGGATGGTGCGGTCTTTGGTCTTTTTCATCGGCGTAAAGGTCGATTTTCGTTTCGTTTTTAACGCGTTCAAACGCTTCGCCGACCGGAACGACGGTCGCGCCGCTCTTTTCAGCCAACGCGGCGACGCCCCCTTGAATCCCGTCTTTCAACGCCGCGACGATCTTCTCGTCCGCCTTTTTATCGTAACGTTTTTCCCAAGCGGCGATCGTTTCGGCTTTTTTCGCGTCGTCGGCGCCGTATCCGGCGAACATTCCGTCGCAGCGGCCCCAAGTTTGATAAAGCAAAACGGTCGTTTCGGCGCGATTTTCGCGGGCTAAGTCGGCCATTTTCGCGCCAAATTCCAAATATTGTTCGCGCTCGTTGACCGTTCCGGCGCTCTGCTCTTGCAACACGACGTAATCCCAAGGCGCGGTCTTCAACACGTCCGGCGTCGGCTGGAACTTCCCATTTTTCGGAACTTCGCCGTTGAAATGTTGGCGCAAACGCCAGCCGCCGGGCGCGTTGCGAACCGCTTTCGCCGGAACGTTCGAAACGTTCAGCATATTCTCGACGACGCCGTTCAACGAGTTAAAATAGGTGTAGCTGTTCCCGACGAACAAAATTTGCGTCGTTTTTTCGTTTTCGTTCCCTTGCGCCGCCGCGTCGTCGGCGTTAACGGAGCCAACCGTCGCCGCGCCAAGCAAAAACGCGCCGAAAATTGCGAGCCATTTCTTCATTTTAACCCTTTCCCGTTTGAAAATAACGTTTTAAAAAGAGAGGAAAAACGTCAAAATCGCCAACGCGCTCGCCCGAGCGGCTCGACTTCGACCTAAAAGAAGCCGACAAACGCGCTTCCGTCGTCCGCCGACTTCCCTATTTTAACCGATTCGACGTCGCAAGTCAACGAGCCGCGTTAAAATCCAACGCCCAAACGCCGACGCCTCCCCCAACGACAAGAAAACGCCCCAAAAGCGCCAAAACAACGAAACAACGAGCCCCAAGCCCCAACTCGCCCCATCGCAACCAACGAAAGAGTCAAAGAAAAACAAAAGACAAAACGCAACGAAACAACGGGCCCAAAAGGTCAAACGCGACCAAACAGCAAGCGCAAAAGGTCAAAAGCAACCAAACAGCAAGCGGAAAAGGTAAAAAGCAACCAAACAGCAAGCTCAAAAGGTCAAACGCAACCAAACAGCAAGCCCCAAAGGTAAAAAGCAACCAAACGACCGCCCCTAAAGAGCCAAAAGCGCGATTCGCCGACCGACGCCGCCGAATCGCGCTTTCCTATCTTGCGCCGACCGCCTATTTTTCAATAATCGAACGCGCCGCGTCTTGCAACGCTTCGCAGAAGGTCGGGTGCGGGTGAATCGTCGCGACAAAATCGGCGACGGTCAGCCCGGCTTTGAGCGCGACGGCGACTTCCGCGATCATATCGGTCGCTCGCGGCGCCAACATTTGCGCGCCGAGGAGCTTCCCGGTCGCCGCGTCCGAAACGACTTTAACGAACCCATTGTCGACGCCCGCCGACATCGCCCGACCGTTCGCCGGAACGCGGAACGTCCCGACTTCGACCGTCAGTCCCGCTTCGGTCGCGGCGCGCTCCGAAAGACCGACCGAACCGATCTCCGGCGTCGAGTAAACGCAACTCGGAACGACGTCGTAATTCATTGCGACGTCGAACTTTCCGGCGCAAGCGCGGGCCGCGATTCGCGCTTGTTCCGACGCGACGTGCGCCAGCTGAATCTTCCCGGTCGCGTCGCCGATCGCGAAAATGTTCGGAACGTTCGTCCGCAGGAACTCGTCGACTTCGACGAATCCGCGAGCCGTCGTCGCGACGCCCGCCGCTTCGAGCCCGAGTTCGCGCGTCGCCGGGGAACGCCCGACGCAAGCGACGCAACGCTCCGCCGCGACGGTCTTAATTTCGCCCTTTTCCTCGAACGAAACGACCGTTTCGACCGCGTTTTCCCCCGCCGTCGCGTCGATTTGCGTTACCTTAACGCCGGTTTTGACGTCGATTTTCCATTTCTTGAACTGTCGCAAGAGGAGTTTCGTCAGATCCGGGTCGACGCCGAACAAAATTTCCGGCGCGCCTTCCAAAATCGTTACTTTTTTCCCGAGCGCCGCCAACAAGGTCGCGAACTCGACGCCGATCACCCCGCCGCCGACGATAACCGCGCTCTCGGGAAGCGCGGACGCCGTCAACATCTCGTCGCTCGTCCAAACTTCCGGCGAGTCGAGCCCCGGAATCGGCGGTCGCGACGGGTTCGCGCCGGTCGCGACAACGATTTTCGCCGCTTCGATCTCAAACGGCGCCGCGTCGGCTTCGCTCGAAGCGGTCGGTTCGACGCGAATCGTCGTCGCGCTCGTCAAGACGCCGCGCCCGAAAAGAACGTCGACGCCCGCCGCTTTTTCAAGACTCTTGATCCCGGAGCGCAACTGCGAAACGACCTTTTCGCGTCGAGCGTTCGCAACCGAATAATCGAACGAAACGTCGGTCGCCGAAACGCCAAACTTCGCCGCTTCGAGCGTTTCGCGGTAAACGTCCGCGCTGTGCAGGAGCGTCTTCGTCGGAATGCACCCGCGATTCAGGCAGGTTCCGCCGAGTTCCCGCGCTTCGATCAGCGCCGTTTTCAATCCCAACCGCGCGCAGTCGAGCGCGCAAACGTATCCGCCGGGCCCGGCGCCCAAAATCGCGACGTCGTATCGCTTCGTTTCGGTCGTCATTTCGCGACCTTCCTTTCGTTAAAATCTATTTATTTTTCGTTAAATTCGCAATCTTCTCAACTGCGTCAACCGCGCCAATCGTCGCGCTTTCTCGCCGTCGCGCCCTTGTCGCCGTTCGCTTCGCCGACGAACCGACGCCGCCGCGAACCGCGCCCGCCGACGTCCTCAACGACCGGCAAAACCGACGTTTGTCGAGCTTTGAAAACGTTGTTTACCGCTTCAAAAATCAATACCCAACCAACGCGAACCGAGCCCGCCGACGTCCTCAACGACCGGCGAAACCGACGTTCGCCAAGCGTTTGAAAACGACTTTTATCGTTTCAAAATCCAATATCGAATCGAATCGGCAAACGCCCGCCGTCTCCGTCGTCCGAGTCAAACGACGGTCGCCGAACGTTTGAAA
Source organism: Thermoguttaceae bacterium (assembly GCA_017549085.1). Taxonomy (GTDB): domain Bacteria; phylum Planctomycetota; class Planctomycetia; order Pirellulales; family Thermoguttaceae; genus RUG369. Next base: position 3,794 of record JAFYVO010000145.1, on the reverse strand, counting down.
ACGCCGTTTATCGCTCCGAAATCAAAACTCGATCGAACGCGAGCGGGGCCCGCCAATCTCTCGCGAAAGAACGGCGAGCGCGCTCGTCAAACGCCGTCGATTAGTATTTCGGGCAAAGGTGAACCGCGAAACCGCCAATTTCTTCCGTCAAGTAAGCGGCGATGAGCGTTCCGTCCGGCGCGCATTTGAAGGCGCGGAACTCGACGCCTTGGCGTTGCAGGTGATAAGCGGCGCGTTCCGGCGAGTTGGCGGCGATCCCGATATGCCCGTTGGCCCCGAAACTCGGCGACTTCATCGTTTCGACCGCGGCGCCGGCGAAGAACGAAATCGGCGTTTCGCGCGTCGCCAAGCCGAACGTCTTGAAGAACCAATCGGCGGTCGAGCCGGCTTCTTCGGACGATTCGCAGTTGATCCCGACGTGTCCCATTTCCAGCCCGAGAAGGGCTTCGACGGCGCGCTTCGCGTTCGCGGCAATTCCGGCCCAATCGCCGCAAGAGACCGCCGAGCAAGGCGCGACGAAACGACCGCCGATCGCCAAAATCGCTTTGCAACGGGAATAAGCGTCGATTTCAGCCCAATCGACCGCGCCGGTCGGGATGAATCGAGCGGTCGGGAACGCTTCGGCCAACGCTTTGATCGCGGTTAAACCTCCCGCGACCGGCGCCGGGAAGAAGTTGAAAACGGTCAAGCCGAGCGAAACGCCGATTTCGACGTCGGTCGCCGTCGTCGCGCCCGGAACGATCGCGACGTTTTTGCCGACGCAGTATTCGACGAGCGCCGGATTCAACCCCGCCGAAACGACGAAGTCGGCGCCCGCGGCAACCGCCGCGTCGACGTTTTCGGTCGTCGCGACGGAAACGCCGAGAACGCATTCCGGAAGCGCCGCGCGAATCGCCGCCGCCGTTTCAACCGTCGCGACGCAAGCGCCGATCCCGCCTTCGTTCAACGCTTTAGCCGTTTCGACCGCTTTCGCCGCGTCCGCGACGTCGACCGTCGGCAACAACCCGATTTCCCCCAATTTTTTCAACGCGTCCGTCATCTCGCTTACCCTTCCGTTTTAAACGTTAAAATTCTCTCAAATTGCCGACTTTTCGCTTCGATCGACCTTGCGGCGCTCGCGCTCAAGCCGGAACGCGCCGAAACGACGCGCCTTCGTTCCCCTTATTATAAGGGATTGCGCGGCGGCGTCAATCGGAAGCGCCGTTCGACAAGCGGTTCGGCGGTCGGCCCTCTTTTTTTCGCGACGAAGCGGTTTCTTTGATTTTCTCTTTTTCGACGCCCAAACCGATATTTGGCGCTTTTAATATCCTTTTCAAACGTTCTTCGTCGCGCTTTCCTCCCTCTTCTCTCGCCCAACGTCGTTTCGATTTCGCGACGCGGCGCGGTCGCCGGGGCTGGACAAAACCGCGTCGCCGACGTATACTAAAGGGAAGAATCGCAAGTCGCCGTCGTTCGTTTCGTCGCGCGCCGTCGACTCGGCCGTTTTCCTTATTTCCCCGTTTTATTCAGACTAACCCCTTCAACCTTCCCAATCCCCCGAATCCGAGGATTTTTCGATGCGATATTTCGGCTCTCTTTTCTCTCCGCCGTCGGCCCTCCTTTCGGCGTTGACGGCGTCGACGCTCCTTTGTTGCGCGACGGCCAACGTCGGTTGCAAGCCCGAAACCGCGACGCGACACGGCGTTCATCAGCGCGCGACGCAACAAGAGCGTCAAGAGCAAAACGTTAAGCTCCTCGAGCAAGTCGTTCGAGCGACCGAAGAGCAAGAAAATCATCCGGATCCCAACTACCTGCGCGGCGCGCTCGGCCCGCTCGACGATTGGCTCGCCGCCTTGCCGCCGTCGCCGGACTTCGAACCGGACGCGGAGTTCGACGCGCTCGCCGCCGAAACGGTCGCGCTCGCCGATCTCGCTCGAAACGCCGCTCGCCTCGTCGCGCTCTTCCTCGACGAAAACGGAACGCCGACCGAGCAAGACGCGAACGAATTGCACGCGACCGTCGAACAAGTTGCGACGCAAACGAACGCGTTGGCGGAAAAGCTCGACTCCGACGCGTTGCGACGTTTCGGAGCTTTCGCCGAAGAGTTGCGTCTTAAACTCGCCTCCGCGAAAGAGTTCCAATTTGCCGACGCGACCGAAACGTTCCAAACGCAAATTCGCCAATTCCCGTTCTCTCCCTTTTACAACTTCGAAACGCTCGCCGCCGGCCTCGGCGAATTTTCGCGCGTTTTGGATCTCGACGCCGTTTCCTTCTCGACGCAAGACGCCGATTATTTAAAGGAAAGCGTTTGGTTCCGCAACGTTTTCAATTGGGCCAAGGGGAAAGACCAAAACGACTTGGCGGTCGTTTGCAGTCTGTTCGACTGGTCGGTCGCCAACGTGATCGCGTCGGCCCCGGTCGACGGTCCGGCGGGCCCGATCGCTCAACGTCCTTGGCAAACGCTCTTGACGAGCGGCGGAACGGCGTTCGATCGCGCGCTCGTTTTCATCGAGTTGCTCCGTCAGCACCGCCTCGACGCGTTCGTCGTTCGCCCCGACGGCGACGTTCCGGTCGACTTCCCGCTCCTCGTCGGCGTTCGACTCGACGGCGAAACTTACCTCTTCGCGCCGGAATACGGTCTTCCGATCCCGGCGACGGGCCCGGACGCGCTCGTTCTCGACGGCGGACTCCGCTTCGCCCAAGTTGCGACGTTGTCGCAAGTCGCCGCCGACGACGCCCTTCTCCGCCGCCTCGACTTGCCGGAGCGTCCTTTCCCGGCGACTTCCGCTCAATTCCAGCGAACGGTCGCGCTCGTCCCGTCTTCGCCGTTCGCGACCTCGCAACGAGCGCTCGCGATGGAGCGCGAATTTAGCGGCGCCGTTTCGACGGTTCTCGCGACGCCGTTCGAATCGCAAAAGAAGCGAATCGCGGAACTTAAAGGCGTCGTTCGCGTCGAGCGTCTGCACGCGGCGAACGCGGCGCTTTTGGAGCAAATCTTCTTCCCGATCGAATCGGAAATTTTGACGCGTCCTTATACTTACGCGCTCGCGGCGTCCGGCAACCTCGACGTTTCGGACAGCCAAAGCGACCGCGCCGACGACGCGTTCGCCAGCGGTTCGACGATGGTCGACGCCGAAGGCAAGTTCCGCGCCAACGCGAGCGGGCCGACCGCCGACGACGCGAACGCGAACGCGAACGCTAGCGGCGCGGGCGCGACCGTCGCGTCTCTTTGGAAGGGGAAAATTCTTTACTTGAAGGGGCGTTTCGTCGACGAGACGGGCGCGGCGCATTGGCTCCAACAAGGTCGCGTTTCCGACCGTCTTCTCCGTCAAGACGAGCGCGCGATTTCGGCGAAAACGGAAGCGGCGGTCGCCCAATATATCGAATGGGCGCGGAGCCAAGGTCAAGAACCGACGCAGGAAGCCTTGCAAGCGTTCGCCCTTCAAACGGCGACGGAGCTTCAAGCGGAACTTGCGTTAAAATATTTTGTTAAGACCGCTTCCAACTTCTATTTAGCGCTCGTTTCGGACGCCGCCGGTCGCGAAGACGCCGCGCTCGGACGCTTGCAAGACGGAGCGCGCCGTCAAGGCGCCGACGACCTTTGGAGCGTCGGAACGACTTATCTTCTCGCTCGCATTTTAGAACGTCGCGGCGAAACGGCGAACGCGGTCGGTTTGCTCCGTTCGGCTCCGAACGACGCGGGCCGTCTTTTGCGCGCTCGTTGGTTGGCGGAACTCGCCGGTTTAACGGAAACCGCCCCGACGGAAGAAACCGCTCCGGCGCAAGAAACCGCTCCGGTTGAAGAAACCGCTCCG
>JAFYVO010000144.1 GCA_017549085.1 Thermoguttaceae bacterium | reverse complement strand
TTTCAGCGCCGACGGTCGCCGACTCGTCCGTTACCCGCAAGGCCGAACCGACGAAAAGTACGTCGTCCCGGACGGCGTCGTCGAAATCGGCCCCCGCGCGTTTTTCGAATGCAAAGCGTTGAAGGAAGTCGTTTTACCGCCGACGCTTGCGACGATAGGCGCCGCCGCGTTTAAAAAATGCGAAGCCCTCCAAGACGTCGCCTTTCCCGAAGGGCTCGCGACCGTCGGCGCCGAAGCTTTTTGCAGTTGCAAGTCGTTGGAACAAATCGAGTTCCCGTCGACGCTAGAAACGCTTGGCGAGGAGGCGTTTATCTGGTGCGATTCGCTACGCGCAGCCGTTTTCAACGCTTCTTCGCCGCGCGAAATCGGCTCCCACGCGTTCTCTTTCTGCGGCACGCTAACGGATGTAGCATTCCCGCCCGGCTTGCAAACGCTCGGCGAAGGCGCGTTTTTCTATTGTAAAGCCCTTGCGCAAGTTACGCTTCCGGTTGGTCTTACCGCAATCGGTCGATTAGCGTTCTCAGGCTGCCAGTCGCTCGTTGAAATCGCGATTCCGGAAAGCGTCGAAACGCTCGGAAACTCCGCGTTTAACGGTTGCGACGCCTTGACGACGATTTCGCTCCCGCGTTCGCTCGCAACGATCGGTCCCGGCTTGTTTTACCAATGCCGTTCTCTTGCCGAAATCGCGATCCCCGACGGCGTTCAAGAGATCGGCGAAATCGCGTTCGCCGACTGCCCGGCGCTCGTTTCGATAACGCTTCCCCCCGCGCTAACGACGATCGGCAAAGAAGCGTTCCAAAACGGCAAGTCGCTAAAGACCGTCTATTTCCCGACTTCGAAGGAACCGAAAAAAATCGTTCCGAACGCGTTCAAAGGTTGTTCGCCCGACCTAACCTTTTGCGGACCGGTCGGTTCCGTCGCGGAAAAATTCGCCGCAAAAAAAGAAATCCGCTTCGAACCGCGTTGACGACGTCGCGTCGTTTCGCTTTTTTTCGTCCGACGCGAACGCAAGAACCGAAATTTGAGCCGACGCGTCTTGCGTTTGCGCCAAGGAGCGTTATAATAATAGGGACGCGTTTTCCCGGCGCGTCCTTTCGTTTTTCAGAACAAACGCAAACCATTTAAATTTATCAACTTACCAGCGTTTCAATATGACTTCGCAAGACACCGCCTCGCCCCTTTCGCCGACCGATTTCGAATGGAAGCCGAACAAAACCGGCGGCGCTACCATCCGTAAACTTCTCGCCGACGCGGAAAACGTCGTCGTTCCGGGCGAAATCGACGGTTTAACCGTTACCGAAATCGGCGCCGACGCGTTCGCCAAGTCGCGCTCGCTCGTTTCGCTCGTTCTTCCGTCGACGATTCGCAAACTCGGCGATTACGCGTTTTGCGACTGCAGCAACCTCGCCCGCTTCGAAGGCCCGACGGAAGCCGACCGTCTTGGCAAAGAGGCGTTCAACGGTTGTTCGTCGTTAACGCAAATCGTTATTCCGCAAGGGATCGAAAAAATCGGTCGCAAAACGTTCGACGGTTGCCGCTCGTTACAAAGCGCCGTTATTCCGGCGAGCGCGCGTCAAATCGAAAAACGCGCCTTTTGCGACTGCGCGTCGCTAGAAACGGCGACGATTCTCGGAACCGTCGCAACCGTCGGTCGCCGCGCGTTTTACAACTGTCGCAAACTCCGTTCGGTCGAAATCGCCGGAGCCGAAAAAATCGGAGCGCGCGCCTTCTTCGGCTGCAAATCGCTCGAAAAAATCGAGCTTCCCGAAGGCGTTTGGAGCGTCGAGGACGCGGCGTTTTCCGGTTGCGAAGCGCTAACCTCCGTCGCGTTCCCGGCAAGCGTCGAGGAAATCGGCGACGACGTTTTCGCCGGTTGTTCGCCCGACTTAACGCTTTACGGCGCAAGCGGTTCCGTCGTCGAAAAATACGCGCTCGAAAACGGTCTCCGCTTCGAACCGCGCTAATTCGCGACTTGCGCCCGTTCGACGACGCGACGTCGCTTCATTCCGTCGAACGGGGTTTCCGCCGCGTTCTGTCTCGTTTGGCCTCTTTACCTTTCCTCTTGTCGTTTCGCGCTTTACGCAACAGCCCGACGAGCGATTCGTCAATTTCTCGACTTGCGCTCTTGATTTTACCGCAAGCGGAGGTTAAAATGAAGAAAACGCGGCGTTCCGTTCCCAAACGCGCCGACCAATTTCAACTTTAACCGTCGAACAATACGCAAAAGAAAACAACCGACGTTTCCGACCGCGCCGCCGCTCCCCCCGTTTTGCGACGCGACGCCGACGTCCGTTTTCCCGCCTTTTTTCCCGCTTCAATCCCAACATAACCGGAGAAACCGCAATGACTTCGCAACGTCGTCCTTTATCTTCCGCGACGCCGAATCCCGCGTCCGATTTCTATTGGAAACCGACCCCAATAGGTGAAGCCGTCGTTCTTATGTTCAACAACGACGAGGCTTCCGAAGCGGTTATCCCGGAGGAACTCGACGGTCGCCCGGTCGTCGCGGTCGACTCCGTCGCGTTTTCGCGCTGCAACTCGTTGCGGTCGCTAACGTTGCCGTCGTCGTTTGTCCGTTTTTGCTCGTCCGCGAACGACAAAACGTCGCTTGACGCCGACCTCAGCCAAAGAATTTTCGGCGACTTTCTCTCCGGCGCTTCGCTCTCGGAACTCCATATCGACGCAAGAAACCCGCGCTTCCGCTCGGTCGACGGAGTTCTTCTAACAGCCGACGGCAAAACGCTTTACTACTGTCCGCCGGGTCGAACGGGCGCTTACGTTGTTCCGCCGGGCATCGAGCGGATCGCCCAAAACGCGTTTTATCGTTGCCGCTTAACGTCGGTCGCGTTTAACGAAGATCTTCAAGCGATCGACGACTGGGCGTTTTTCAACTCCAACAACTTGAAAACGCTCGACTTCGGAACGAACGCCTCGCTTCAAAAAATCGGCGTCGCGGCGTTCGGTCGATGCAACGCGCTGAAACAAATCTTGTTTCCCGATTCGCTCGAAAAAATCGCCGAACGCGCCTTCGAATACTCTCATTCGCTAACGGAAGTCGTTTTGAATCGGTCGCTTAAAGAGATCGGCGACGGCGCGTTCTATTATTGCGACGCCTTAAAACAAATTGCATTCGGCGACCGTCTCGAACGTATCGGCGACGGCGCGTTTAGCGGTTGTTCGTCGCTAACGCAAGTTGTTTTACCGCAAGGACTTTGTCAAATCGGCGCCGACGCGTTTATCGATTGCAAAGCGTTAACGCAAGTCGTTTTCCCGCAAGGTCTTCAAAAAATCGGCGATTCCGCGTTCTCCGGTTGCAAAGCGCTATCGTCCGTCGCGTTTCCCGATTCGCTCGAAGAAATCGGCGACCGCGCCTTCGAAGGTTGCAAACCGCTAACGAAAATTTCGATTCCCGCATCTCTTCAAACGCTTAATCCGCAGACATTTAACCGTTGTTCCAATCTTACGACGTTCAATGTTTCCCCGCGCAATCGCTTTTTTCAAGTCGTCGACGTCGCGCTTCTAAGTGCCGACGGTAAAACGCTTTGGCGCGTTCCCCCGACGCAAACGGGCGCTTTTGCCGTTCCGGACGGCGTCGAGGAAATCGCGCCTTGCGCTTTCTTAGGTTGTAAAACGCTTGCGGCGATTGAACTTCCAAACTCGTTACAAACTATCGGCGACCGCGCGTTCGACGGCTGTCAAGCGCTCGCCAAAATCGCGATTCCTCAGAACGTTAAAACGCTCGGCGAGAAAGCGTTCAACGGTTGCAAGTCGTTGGCGTCGATAACGTTCGCAACGGATTCGACGCTCGAAACCGTCGGCAAAAACACGTTCGCCGGGTGCAAGTCGCTCGTCGAAATTTTCCTTCCGCCAACGGTAAAAAAACTCGGCGCGGGCGCGTTCGCCAAGTGCGAGTCGCTGACGAAAGCGACGATTCCAACGGCGGTTCAAAAGAAAGCGCAAAACGCGTTCAAAGGTTGCGGCGCGTTAACGGAACTCAACGTTCTTCAACCGGTTGCGTCGCTTGACGCGACGCCGAAACCCGCAAAAAAAAGCGCGAAAAAAAAGACGACGAAAGATAACGACGCCGCGTCGTCTTCCGCCTTCGATCGCCCGGCAGTCTTCTCCGCCGACGGTTTCCTCTTCGCCGACGACGGCAAAACGCTGACGCGCAATCTCGACCAAACGTCCGCCGAGCGCGTCGTTCCCGAAGGCGTCGAAAAGATCGCCGTTCGCGCTTTTTCGCACTGTATGTCGTTGAAAACGTTAAAGTTGCCGTCGACGCTAAAAGAGATCGGAACCTACGCGTTCGACGCTTGCGAATACTTAGAAGCCCTCGAACTCCCGGACGGTTTCGAAACGATCGGGAACCGCGCGTTCTTCGATTGTCATCGCCTGCGCTCGGTTTCGTTCCCGGCGTCGCTCCGCAAAATCGGCGACGAAGCCTTCGCTTACTGCGTTTCCTTTGCTTCGGCGACTTACCCGGAAAGCGTTCAGCCCAAAGTTCTTAAAGCGTTGCCGCACAAGCGCGTATCGCGAACCGTTATCCAGTCGAAAAGTCGCGCTTTCCGCTCGGTCGACGGCGTTATTCTCGACGCGGACGGCAAAACGCTCGAGTTTTGCTCGGAGGAAAAATCGGGCGCTTACGTCGTTCCGGACAGCGTCGAAAAAATCGCCGAAAAAGCGTTCGCCGAGCGTCGAGCGCTAACGTCCGTCGCGTTTCCGGCGAGTCTTCGCAAAATCGGACGCGAAGCGTTTTCGCAGTGCGAATCGTTAACGCAACTCGTTTTTTCGGAAGGGTTGCAAGAAATCGACGACTACGCGTTTTGGGGTTGCAAGGCGTTAAAATCGGTGAAACTTCCTCCCGGGCTCGCCGCGATCGGCGCCAACGTTTTTTTCTTTTGCGACTCGTTGACGCAAATCGAATTTGGGCCGGGTTTAAAAACGATCGGCTCGCGAGCGTTCGAGTATTGTCCGAAATTAACGCGAATCTCGCTTCCTCAAGACGTCGATAAAATCGGCGATAAATCGTTTTACGCCTCCGGTATCGAAGAAATCGACTTGCCGGACGGGCTCAAAAATTTGGGAAAACGCGCTTTTGCAGACAGCCGCTTGAAGCGCGTTTCGCTTCCCGCGTCGTTGAAAACGCTCGGCGCAGAGACTTTCGTTCGATGCGCCTTGCTGTCGGAAATCAAGTTTTCGCAAGGACTTGAAACTATCGAAAACGCCGCGTTTTTCCGTTGCGCCGGCCTTTCGTCGGTCGAACTTCCGCTCGGCTTGCGCAAACTCGGCGCGCAAGCGTTCGAAAATTGCAAAACGCTTGAAAAGGTCGTTCTTCCGCCGACGCTCGTCGAAATCGGGCCCGACGCTTTCGTCGGAACCAGAGATAATTTAACGCTTTACGGCGCAGCCGATTCCTTCGCCGAAAAATACGCTCGCGACGCCGGGCTCCGTTTTCAAGCGCGTTAACTCGAATCAGAACGACGCCGCGTCAAAAGTTTTCCCTCCCGTTCAACAAACGCTTCAACACCTTAAACGACAGCGATTATC
>JAFYVO010000143.1 GCA_017549085.1 Thermoguttaceae bacterium | reverse complement strand
CATCGCTTTGATCGTGCAACCCGGGAAACCGGCGATCAAATACGGAACGAGGTACTGTTCTTTCCCGACGCGTTCCGAAACGTCGGCGAAGAGTTCGCAGAATTGTTCGTAATCGGCGATCGGCGGTTTGTTCATCAAGCGCAACACTTCGTCGTCGACGTGTTCCGGCGCCGTTTTCAAATGGCCGCCGACGTGATGCGTCGTCAGCTCTTCGACGAACTCCGGCGAGAGGTTCGCGAGGTCGGTTCGGATTCCGGACGCGATGAGAACGCTCTTGACGCCTTCGGTTTCGCGCGCTTTTTTCATCAGCGAACGGATCGCCGTATGGTCCGTTTCGAGGTTCGGGCAAAGGTTCGGGCAAAGGCAGGACGAGCGAATGCAGCGTTCGCAAAGTTCGCGGTTTTTCCCGGCCATTCCGCGCATGTTCGCCGTCGGAGCGCTGAGGTCGGCGACGACGAAATCGCCTCCGGCTTCTTCGGCCAACGCGCGAATTTCCTTCAAGATCGACGCTTCGCTCCGGTTTTGAATGAATTTGCCTTGGTGCGCCGTGATCGCGCAGAAGGAGCAGCCGCCGAAACAGCCGCGATGGCTTTGGACCGACGCGCGAACGACGTCGACCGCCGGAATCGGCTCGTCGTAAGACGGGTGCGGCTTGCGCGTGTACGGCAGGTCGTAAACGGCGTCCATCTCTTCCGTCGTGAGCGGGAAGGACGGCGGATTGACGACGATCGCCTCGTCGCCGTGTTCTTGGACGAGCGTCTTCGCGCGGTACGGATTCAGGTTTTCGTACGCGAGCTGCGTCATCTTGACGTAGCGCAGTTTCCCCTTGTTCGTGTTCTCTTAGACTTCTTCGAAGCTCGGGAGGTGCGCGATTTCCGCCGACTCTTCCGGAAGGTCTTCGTTGCGACCGAGGCGGTAAACCGTCCCGCGAACGTCGCGAATCGCCGAAATTTCTTCGCCCGCGGCCAAACGACGCAGAACTTCGAGGAGCGGACGTTCGCCCATCCCGTAAACCAAGAGATCGCACTTCGAGTCGAGCGCGATCGAGTGGCGGACTTTATCGCTCCAATAGTCGTAATGCGCGAGGCGACGCAACGACGCTTCGACGCCGCCGGTCAAGATCGGAACCCCCGGGAACGCTTGGCGAGCGCGTTGGCAGTAGGCGAGCGTCGCGCGGTCGGGACGTTTGCCAATTTTGCCCCCCGGCGTGTAAGCGTCGTTGTTGCGGATTTTGCGGTTCGCCGTGTAGTGGTTGAGCATCGAGTCCATATTCCCGGCGCTAACGCAGAAAGCGACGCGCGGGCGGCCGAAGCGGCGGAAGTCGACGACGTCGTTCCAGTCCGGCTGACTCAAAACGGCGACGCGGAACCCGTCCGCTTCAATAACGCGACCGAGAAGACCGGCGGCGAAACTCGGGTGGTCGACGTAAGCGTCGCCGGTGATAAAGACGACGTCGACTTCGTCCCAACCGCGTTCTTTCATTTCTTCGGCGGTCGTCGGAAGGGGCGCCGAGGTTTGGACGTTGGGGCGATCGGCGCGCGCGGCGGCGTCGAACAGGAAGGGGGCGGGGGTTGCGCTCATTGTAATCGTTATAATCGTTTCGTTTTTGGTCGTCTCGAAACGCTCCCGCAAACGGGGAAAGCGGCGACTCGAACGGTCGACGGCGAGACGAGGAGGAGAGAGGGGGCGCGCTAAGGATAATGCGCCGACGGCAAATTTTTTTTATTTTCGCATATTGTCGCGGTTTATCAAGCGCCGCCGACCGAATTTTTCCCGCTTTTCCGCCGAATTTTAAGCGGGAAAGAGGCAAATAAACAGGAAGAAGCGGGATATTCGGAAGAATTGTTAAAATCGTTAAAATTCTTTCGGCGTTTGAAACTCGTCGCGGTTTACGGCGACGCGTCAAGAAAGCAAAAACCCTTGACGGCGGCGTTCGACAATCTCAGCAGGCAGCCCGAAAAACAAATGCGGCAACCTTGAAAGAGGAAACGCCGACGACTTGAAATTCGACGAGGCGGCGCAGGGGCCGGCGCGTCGCGCAAGACGTTACGCGAAAACGACTTTCGATAATTAAGGCGCCATCGGGCAAAGTTGTAGGCTCCCCCGGAAAGCAATGGTCGAACGCCCTCCGTCAAGGGCGACTTTATGATAACACGTCGTCGAGAAACCGCAAGGGGCGCCGAAGAAAAAGCGCCATTTAGTCGGCGTTATTGGCGCAAACGCTAAATTCAGGCCCGAAGAGGAGGGGACGCGGAAAAAAACGCCGAGCGGCGCGTCGCGAAAATTGAAAATTGGCGCTTAAACGGAAAGCGTCGGTTTGTCCGATTGTCGGGCGCGGGGGAGACGAAAAGAGCGTTGGCGACGTTCGACGGCGGAAAACGCCGCGTCGTTTGATTGTCGGGCGCGGGGGAGACGCAAAGAGCGGTCGCGACGTAAAACGGTGAAAAAAACGTCGCGACCGCTCGGAGGCGCGCCGATTGGGGACGACCCGTTCGGCGCGGCGTTCGGTTGGTCGCGTCGAGCGTTAAACTCGGCGCGACCGTTAAATCTTGACCGCTCAATAAGTCGGAGCGGCCGGTTTTTGCGCGGAACGGACCGGAGCCGCGGCGCCGTAGGGGCGAGTTTGCGCCGTTTGACGTTGTTGCGTAGCGGTTTGCGCTTGCGCCGTTTGACGTTGTTGCGTAGCGGTTTGCGCTTGCGCCGTTTGACGTTGTTGCGTAGCGGCTTGCGCTTGCGCCGTTTGGCGTTGTTGCGTAGCGGCTTGCGCTTGCGCCGTTTGGCGTTGTTGCGTAGCGGCTTGCGCTTGCGCCGGGTTGTACGGCGTTTGCGCGGCGGCGGTTTGCGGGGATTGCGCCGTTTGGGCGGTCTGCGGGACTTGCGCCGCGTACGGGGCGTTCGTCGGAGCGGTTTGCGCCATTTGGGCGGTTTGGAGGTTTTGGAGGATCGCCGGAGCTCGGCCGGTCGTTTCAAAGTCGACGACGGCTTTTTGCGCGGCGGCCAACGCGGCGTCGGCGGTCATCCCTTGGTTTTGTTCTTGGAGCGCTTGGGCGACGGAGCGGACGAGCTCGTTGGAGTCCATCGTTTCGCCGTCGTATTGTTCGGCGCCGCGCAGGTTGGCGTCGGCGACGGCCAGCGCGCGTTCGGCTTTCGCCTCTTCGATTTGACGTTGGGCCTTGCGCATCTTTTGCTGGGCCAGCGCGATCTTGCGGACGCTCGCTTCGCCGGAGCGTTGCGGAACGACGATGATGACCGGGCGCAGGTCGCAGGCGAGTTCGAGGCGCTTCTTCTTCGGACGGAGCGCGGTCGATTCCGGGTCCGGAATGTCGACGACGACCGTGTAGGCGCGGTACTTCGAGCGACCGTCGGCGCCGTCGACGAGCTTGCCGCCGTATTTTTTCATAATCTGATCGATTTTCGGGTTCAGCTCGATTTGACCGTTCGCTTGCTCGACGCCGTAAGAGTCGAAGGAGCCGACCGTAACGAAGCTGCAGTCGCGGTCGTGGAACTCCCAAGCCTCGACGCCGGCGTTTCGGAGGGCTTCGCAAAGAGCGGCGGCGCGGAGGCCGGCGTAACGCAGGCGGCTCTTCATTTCGTCCGTTTTCGGGCCTTGCGTGTTTTTGTACATCGCGACGTCGCCGGAGAAGGTCGCGACGCGGACGGTGTACAGCTTATCGTTGTTCAGGAGGCTGTATTTGCCGTCGGAGTTCAGCTTCTCGACGTAAGAGTCGACGATCCCTTTTTGGCTGAAAAATTCCTTCGGCAGGAGCGGGTTCGGCACCGCGAACGCGCCGCCCATCGGGCCGTAACCGGCGTATTTTTGGTCTTTGCGCGCCATCTCTTGGAATTTTTGCGCGAGGGCCTTGCTCGCCGGGTCGTCTTTGAGCGACTCCGGTTGGCAACGTCGCAGGCGGTCGAGCGTTTTTTGGAGTTCGAGGTCGTCGCCGACCGGGTAACCGCCGACGAGCACCGCGTACTCGACGCTTTGCGCCGTTTGGTAATGGAAGTTTTTCGCCGCGTCGACCTCCGCCGAGAACGCGTCGAGGTTGCGGCTCGGGTCGAACTTGAAGACGAACGCTTCCATTTTATACGCTTTGCGGAGTTCGTAGGCGAGTTTCTTCGCGCGGTACGCCGCTTTCTCGTCGGAGAACTTCGCCGCCATCGCGAGCCAGTTGCCGTCCGAGTCTTTCAGGAAGTAATCTTTCTTCGGATCGGCTTCGACTTTGGCGGCTTTTCCCATTTGCGGGAAAGAAAATTGCCCGAAACCGACCTCCGCGCCGCCGCAGACTATTGCAAGGAACAGAATATATTTTAAACTGGAACGAAACGGTTGCATGTAACGCCCTTGAGGGTTGCGTCGCGCCGCCGAAAGCCGCCCTCCTTGGCGCGCCTCGACGAAACGACTGAACGAACTCGATCGAAAAGCGAACGATTGTTTAAACTTGCCGGTTTTAACGTTTTTTCGCTCCGCCGCGCTCTTCGCCTCCTTGCGAAGGAACGGGAATTGACGAAAAATCCGATTTTAACGTCGACGCAAAGCGCGCCGACCGGACGAGTCGAACAAATCGCGTGTTTAACGTATCGGTTGAAACGACGCCGCGCTTTAATCTTGTTTTAACGATTGTTGGGGTTTTGCGGTTGACGGACGACGGCGAATCGACCCTTCAACGTCGGGAAAACCGGGGAAAGGGGGCGCGTCGAGCGAATGGGAGGCGACCGAAAAAAGGATGGATTTTTTTGAAAATAATGATTATAAGGAGCCGCGTATGAGCGAACCGCTCTTTCCGCCGTTGAAAATAGGCAAACTGCACTTGGGAACGCCGATTATTCAGGCGCCCCTTTCCGGCTATTCGGACGCGCCGATGCGACGGTTGGCGCGGAAGTTCGGGGCGTCGTTCGCGCTCTGCGAGGTTTTTCTCGATCAATTTGTCTTAAACGTTTCGAAAAAGAGTAAGTCGCGCCTTTATTTGGCGACCCGCGACTCCGACAAGCCGTCCGGGGCGCAGTTGATGGGCTCGTCGTCGGACGAATTCGTCCCGGCGGCGCTGAAACTGCTCGAATTCGGGTTCGACCTGATGGACTTGAACTTCGCTTGCCCGGTGCGCAAGGTCGTCGGGAAGAGTCGCGGCGGGTTCCTGACGTCGGAGCCGGAGCGGGCGGTCGAGATCGCGCGACGGGTGCGGGAGGCGGTTCCGGCGGACGTTCCGGTAACGGCGAAATTGCGGCGCGGCTTCGACGATTCGCCGAAGAGCCGCGAGTCCTTTTTCGAGCTGCTCGACGGCTTGCTCGACGTCGGCGTCGACGGCGTCGCGATACACGGGCGGACGGTGTTGGAGCGTTACACCGGCGTCGCGAATTGGGATTTTTTGCGCGAAGTCAAGGAATACGTCGCGGTTAAACGAAATCGTCCCGATTTTTCGATTCTCGGGTGCGGCGACCTTTTCGACGCGGAAACGATCGTTCGGCGAATGCGGGAAAGCGGCGTCGACGGCGTCGCGCTGGCTCGCGGAATCATCGGGAACCCTTGGCTCTTTACGCAAGCCAAGGCGGCGGTCGAAGGGCGTCCGATCCCGGCGCCGCCGACGTTGGCGGAGCAAAAGGCGACGATCGCGGAACATTTTAGCGCCGCGCTCGAACTTTACGGCGAACGGCGAACCGCGACCGAGATGCGCAAGTTCGGCGTCGCGTACGCGAAACTTCACCCGAAGACCGAAGAGGTGCGGCTGGCGTTCGCGACGTGCAAAAGAGCGGCGCGTTGGTTCGAAATTTTGGACGAGTTTTATCGAGATTGAACGATTGTAGCGATTTTATCGGCGAAACGGGCGGCGCGAAGCCGTTGCGAACGTCGACAAGGCTTTTTGCGGTTTCGCCGAGTTTCGCTTTTTCCGTCGGGGAAACCGGGCGGTTTTTAGCGATTTTATCGAGCGCTTGCGGAGCGCGGAAAGGAACGACTGAAAATGCGTTGGAACTCCTTATTAATATTAATGACAAGTTGCGCGTTGGCGGCGGGCGTCGGCGCGTTCGAAACGGCGGCGTCGACGGCCTTCGAGAACGCCGGTTTTAACGGTTTTATCGTTCAAAACGCCGAAACCGGCGGCCCGGTCGTCGACGTCGATTCGCCGAACGCGGCGCGGGTTCGTTGGAACGCGCTCGACTTCGGCGTCGTCGCGAGCGAAACGGTCGACTCGACCGCGGCGCTCCAACGAGCGTTGAACGCCGCCGGAGAAGCGGGCGGGGGCGTCGTCGAACTTCCGACCGGGCGCTTCCGCTTCGACGGAACGCTGACGATTCCGACCGGGGTGACGCTCGCCGGGACGTACCGCGTCGCGCCGTCGGTCGTCAATAAAGACGAAAAGCCGACCGGAACGACCCTTCTTACTTACGCGAACCGCGGGAAACCGGACGCCGCGCCCTTTATCGAGTTAAAGGGTTCTAACTCCGCGCTCGTCGGCGTCGTCGTTACCTATCCGGAATGGAAGCAAACGGACGTGCCGCCGGTTCCGTATCCGCCTTGCGTCGCGTCGGAAAACTCGACCGCGGTCGCCGTCGTTGACTGCTGTTTGCTGAACCCTTACGAAGGGATTCGCTTGCATTTGGCGCATCGGCATTTGGTCCGCAACGT
>JAFYVO010000142.1 GCA_017549085.1 Thermoguttaceae bacterium | reverse complement strand
CGTCTTTGAGGGCGCCCTTCTTGTCGCCGAGCGTCTGGTAGTAATAGTCGAACGGCGGAATGTAACGCTTGCCAAGCAAGTCTTTACCGTTGACCGTAAAGAGAACTTCCGCCGTGCGTTTCGCTTTCGTCGCGACCGCTTCGACGAGGGCCGACGCGAGAACGACCGGGTTCCCGTCCGCTTCCCCTTCCGGCGTCTTCATTTGAACGACGGAGTATTCGAGGTCCGGGTGAACCGCCGCGAATTGGTTGCTCGGGAGCGTCCAAGGCGTCGTCGTCCAAACGAGGAGGTCGACGTTCGCGAAACGTTCGTCGGAACCGTCGTTCAGGAGCGGGAAGCGAACGAAAACGCTCGGGTCGCCGACTTCGCGGTAACCTTGGCCGACTTCGCCGGACGAAAGCGCGGTGCCGCCTTGCGCCCACCACCAAACGATCTTGTGCCCTTGGTAAAGGAGACCGCGGTCGAAGAAGTTTTTCAGCGCGAACCAAACGCTTTCGACAAACGACTTATGATAGGTGACGTAAGCGTTTTTCAGGTCGACCCAAAAACCGATGCGCTCGGTCAGCTCTTCCCATTGCGACGTGTAGCGGAAGACGTTTTCGATGCAGCGGTGAACGAACGGTTCAAGACCGAACTTTTCGATTTCTTCCTTCGAGTTTTCCGCGATAAGTCCCGCCGCGACAAGCTCTTTGCCGACTTCGACTTCGACCGGAAGACCGTGCGTGTCCCAACCGGCCTTGCGTTCGCAGAGGTAGCCCTTCATCGTCTTGTAGCGCGGATAAAGGTCTTTGATGGCGCGAGTTAAGCAGTGGCCCGGGTGCGGAACGCCGTTGGCGGTCGGCGGGCCTTCGTAAAAGACGAAGGTTCCTTTATTCGACGCGCGGCGGCGTTTGAGCGATTCTTGATAAACGCCGAGGTCGCGCCAACGGCGGACGAGCGCCTCTTCGTTTTGCGGGAAATTCGCGCCTTGCGACGGGGCGCCGTCGGCGAGCGGGGTATCGTTCGACATATCGGTAAACTCTTAAACGTTAATGGGTTAAACGGAACGCGCGACGAAGCGGCGCCGAGCGTTCCGATAAGTTTTAAGCGAAAGGGAAAACGCGTCGGCGGCGATTAAAGCGAACGCAAGACGCCGCGAATGATCGCGTTCATTTTCGGTTCGGCGCCCGCGGCGGTTTCGAGGATTTCCGCGATGTTCGCCGGTTCGAGCGCGTCGGCCAAGCCCATGTCGGTGATGATCGAGAGGCCGAGGACGCGCATTCCGCAGTGGACGGCGGCGATGACTTCCGGAACGGTCGACATCCCGACGACGTCCGCTCCGATTCCGCGAAGGAAACGGTATTCGGCGCGGGTTTCGAGGTTCGGCCCGGCGACCGCGACGTAAACGCCCTTTTGAACGAGGACGCCGTTTTCGACGGCGACTTGGCGCGCTTTTTCGATCAACTCTTGCGAATACGGTTCGCACATATCCGGGAAGCGCGGCCCGATGCGGTCGTCGTTCGGGCCGATGAGCGGGTTGCAGCCGAGGAGGTTGATATGGTCTTCGATCAGCATGACGTCGCCGCGCTTGAATTGCGGGTTGAGACCGCCGCAAGCGTTCGAAACGACGAGAAGCGACGCGCCGAGCGCCTTCATAACGCGAATCGGGAAAACGATTTGTTGCGCCGAATAGCCTTCGTAGAAGTGGAAGCGGCCTTGCATCGCGACGACCGATTTCCCTTCGAGCGTTCCGAGGATCAGCTTGCCGGCGTGCGATTCGACCGTCGAGCGCGGGAAATACGGCAGTTCTTCGTAAGGAATGACGACGTCCGGAACGATCGCGTCGGCGAGGCCGCCGAGCCCGGTGCCCAAGACGATTCCGACTTCCGCTTCTTTCGACCAACGGGCGCGAATCGCCGCGACCGCTTCTTGAATTTTGTCGTATTCGGTTTGCATTGCGTGGTTTCCTTTCGTCGCGTCGACGAACGTAAGTTTTGCGGGGAATGTTTTTATGCGGGGAAAAGCCGTCCGTTCCGACGCGCGAAAAACGACGGCGGAACGGTTGCGGCTTCGTTGAACGGCGGAGCCGGATTAAGCGTCGGCGTTTTCCGCTTTCGGTTCGACGGTCGACTTGATCGCGAGTTCGGCGAGCTGCTTCAACGCGACTTCCGACGGGGCGCCGGTCATCAGGTCGGACGCTTTCGCCGTTTTCGGGAACGCGATGCAGTCGCGAATGTTATCGACGCCCGCGAACAACATAACGACGCGGTCGAGACCGAGCGCGAGACCGCCGTGCGGCGGGGCGCCGAATTGGAGCGCGTCGACCAAGAAGCCGAATTGCTCTTTCGCCGTTTCGCGAGTCATCCCAAGGAGCCCGAAGACTTTGTTTTGAATCGCCGGGTCGTGAATGCGGATGGTGCCGCCCCCCGCTTCGTAACCGTTAAGGACGAGGTCGTAGGCTTGGGCGCGAATCGAGCGAATCGCGTCGTTATCGCCGTCGAGTTTCGGGAGGTCTTCGACGAGCGGCGCGGTGAACGGGTGGTGCGTCGCGACCCAACGGTTTTCTTCTTCGTCCCAGTCGAACATCGGGAAGTTGACGACCCAGCAGAAGTTCATTTCTTCCGGGTCGTAAAGTTTGAGTTGCGCGGCCAAACGACGGCGCAAACCGTTCAAGACGCGGCAGGTGAGGGTGAAGTCGCCGCAGCTGAAGAGGAGCAAGTCGTTCGGTTCGGCTTCGAGCTTGGCGCCGATCGCTTCGAGGGCTTCTTCGGAGAAGTTTTTCGCGCTCGTGCCGGTCAGTTTGCCGTCGGCGTCGACCTTGAACCAAACGATCCCCTTGGCGCCGAATTGTTCCGCGGTCCAGGTCGTGAGACCGTCGATATCGCGGCGGCTGAATTGGTCGGCGGCGTTTTTGACGTTGATCCCGCGAACGCGGCCGCCCGACTCGGCGACGGCGCGGAAGACCTTGAAGTCGACCGTTTTCGCGATTTCCGTAACGTCTTTCAGCTCCATTCCGAAGCGGAGGTCCGGCGCGTCGTGCCCGAAACGTTCCATCGCTTCGTCGTAAGAGATGCGCGGGAGCGGGAGCGGAATATCGACGCCTTTGATCTCCTTCATCAAACGCGCGACGAGGGAGTCGAGGAGCCCGATCATATCCTCCATTTCGATGAAGGACATTTCAATGTCGAGCTGGGTGAATTCCGGTTGACGGTCGGCGCGGAGGTCTTCGTCGCGGAAGCAGCGGGCGACTTGGACGTAGCGGTCGTAACCGGCGATCATCAGGAGCTGCTTGTAAAGTTGCGGCGATTGCGGGAGCGCGTAGAAAGCGCCTTGCGTAACGCGGCTCGGAACGAGGTAGTCGCGGGCGCCTTCCGGGGTGCTTTTGCCGAGAATCGGCGTTTCGACTTCGAGGAAATCGTTTTCGTCGAAGAAGTCGCGCATCGTTTTGACGACGCGGTGGCGCAGCGTGAGGACGCGTTGCATTTCGGCGCGGCGCAGGTCGAGGTAGCGGTACTTGAGGCGCAGTTCGTCCGCCGGGACTTCCGGAGCGCTCGGGAGGAACGGAACGACTTCGGAGCGGTTCAGGACGACGAGCTTCGTCGCTTTGACTTCGATTTCGCCGGTCGCCATATCCGGGTTGACGAGGCCGTCCGGGCGAGCGATGACTTCGCCGGTGATTTGGACGACGTCTTCGTTGCGCAACGTTTTGACCGATTCGAAGAGCGCCGCGTCCGCCGCCGCGTCGAAGACCGTTTGCGTTTTGCCGTAACGGTCGCGAAGGTTGACAAAGAAAACGCCGCTGTGGTCGCGCGCCGAGTCGACCCAACCGCTCAAAACGACCGTTTCGCCGACGTTCGCGCCGCGCAATTCCCCGCAAGTTTTAGTTCGAAACACCGTATTTCCTCTTTTTTGCCTAATTTGCCTAGTTTTCCGACGTTTGCCGTCGGCGTTTGGCGGCGGTTTGCGACCGCGACGTTTCGAAAGCGCCGCGCGAAGCGTCGAGACCGCCGTCCTCTTATTTTAGTTCAAAATTGCGGTTTCGCCTAGCGCCCCGTGCGGGGGCGGAGCGCGATTTCGTCCGGATTTTTTTCCGAAATTCATCTTGAACGAAGCGGCGGAGGGCGCGCGAAACGAAAAAAAAGGAAAAAACGGCGCGAAAAAAAGAAAAAAAAGCCGAAGGTAGGGATTAGACGAAAAATTTTTAACTTTTTGAGAAAATTTTCCGATGATTTTGATTCAACGAAGGGCGTCGCGTCGGTCGGCCCCCTTTTCGAAACGTCGCGGGGCGCTATAATATGGAATCGTTTTTTGTCTCGCGTTGTTTTCGAGCGTCGAGCGGCTTGGCGTCGCGTCGGCGCGCGAACGAGGGGAAAACGATAAACGACCGAGATCCGAACGGTTGAACGGAAAATAATTATCGACGCGTCGCGTTATTAACGAGGTAAGATTCAATGGACGATTTTCGCTCCGAGGAAACGAGATGGGACGACGAACCGACGTTCGCCGCGCGGTCGAGCGCTCCGTCGGCGTCGCGTTTTGACGACGAGCGCCGCGACTTGGACGCCGGCTTTCGCGACGGTTCCGTCGACGAAATTTTGAGCGTCGGCGACGCGTTCGATTACGACGACGAAGACGACGCGCTTTACGACGAGTTCGACGACGGATTCGATTCGGACGACTTCGACGACGATTTCGACGAAGACTTTGAAGTCCTCCCGGACGACGAGTTTAACGAAGCGATCGACGACGAGGATTACCCGGAAGAAGAGGACGGCGGCGACGACGCGGACTCTTCCGAATTTACGCCGGACGACGATTTCGACGATTTCAACGCCGACGAAGACGTCTTCGACGAAGACTCCGACGACGATCTTTGATCGACGACGCGCCGACGAGCAACGCAAAACCGCCGCTCCCGAACCGAAGCGAAAAGGTTCGAGAGCGGCGGTTTTTTGTCGTCGGCGAAGACGCGAAGTCGACGCGGCTTTTCAATAGATAAAACGCGGTCGGCGATTTATTCGGCTTTTTAAACGTTGAACGGGAAAACGCAGGCGACCGAAACGACGCCTTCTCCGGCGCAAAGGATTAGATCGCGGATTTTACGCGGAGTTAAAACCATCGTTTTTCAACGTTTTAAAAAACGAGGTCGACCGAGCGCGCTAAAACCCAAAACGCCGCCTCCGAAACGAAAAACGTTCGAAGGCGGCGTCGCGTTAAGTTAAGCGTCGAAACGGCTTACTTGACTTCCGGAAACTTATTTGACTTCCGGGAATTGTTCGGCGAGGAGGCGTTTGAGTTCTTCGCCGCGAGCGCGCGTGCTAATGACTTTGCCGTCTTTGCCGACGAGAACCATCGTCGGGATCGCGTTGACGCCGTAGTAGGAGCTGATGATAACGTAATCTTTTTCCGCTTGTTGCGTCAGTTTGCGGGACGCGGTCTTCCAAGGCAGTTTGCGTTCTTCTTCGAACTTGTGCAGACGTTCGAGGTCGTCGTCGATGCTGTAGCCGAGGATTTCGAAACCGGCGGCGTTGTATTTTTCGTACATTTCGGTCATGTTCGGGATTTCGCCGAGGCACGGGCCGCACCAGGTCGCCCAGAAGTCGACCAAAACGACTTTGCCGCGGTACGATTCCCAATCGATTTCTTTACCGTCGAGATAGAGCCCTTCGACCTTCATTTCGTTCCCAACGAGGTCGGCGAAGCGGACTTTGCCGGCGAAACGTTCGGCGATATTCTTGCGGTTTTCGTCGTCGGACGCGGCGTAAGCGGCGCAGATATCCTTCAAGTACGGAAGACCGATCGCCGGGTTCGAGGAGGCGAGGTCTTCGAGGATCGACGGAGCGCGGGAGGCCCAGAAATCGTCGGTTTTCCCTTTGGCGATCAGGTCGGTCGCGATCTTTTTGATTTCGGCTTCGTCGTTCGCTTCGACCGCTTTGTCGAGGGCGACGCTGGCGGCGGCGTATTTGAGCGAGCTCAAGCGCGACGCGTCCGGCGTTTCCTTCGCTTCTTCGGCGGCGAGGAGCGCGTTAATTTCGTCGAGTTTGCCGAAGAACCCGAGCCCGTCGATATATTGGCCGAAGTAGCGGGCGCGAACGTTGGCGTCGAGGTCCGCGATTTCGGACATATACTTATAGCACGTCATCATCGCGGTGTTGCGTTTGAGGAAGAATTCGTTGAACGCGGCGGCGTCCGGGTTCGTTTTGCGGAAGAGCGCGAGGGCTTCGCTGATTTCCGTCAAGCGTTGCTTGTAGAACGCTTCGTCTTTACCTTCCGGAACGTCGAAGACGCTTTCGTCGACTTCGGGCGCTTTAGCTTCGGCGGCCGGAGCGTCGTCTTGGGCGAAAACGGAGGAAACGGAGAACGCGGAGGCGCCGAACAGGGCCGACGTCGCGGCGAGACTAAGGAGCAAACGAGAGCAACGCATCGGGAAACT
>JAFYVO010000141.1 GCA_017549085.1 Thermoguttaceae bacterium | reverse complement strand
TTGAAAAATCACCCGGAAATCAAAGCGACCGTTTGCGAGAACACCGCCGTCGCGGCGCGCATCGTCGCGAACTCGGATCGCGACGATATCGCGGCGATCGCAAGCGGTTCGTGCGCCGAGCTTTACGGTCTTTCGTCGTTGAGCGACCGCGTCCAAAACAGCGATCACAACTACACGCGCTTCATTTGCATTTCGAAGAGTCTCGAAATCTATCCGGACGGCGACAAAATTACGTTCACGACGACGCTATCTCACCGCCCGGGCGCGCATTACAACTTGATTTCGCGCTTCGCTTCGCTCGGCTTGAACGTTTGTAAAATCGAGAGCCGCCCGATTCTCGGCAAAGACTTCGAGTTCCGCTTCTACTTCGACCTCGAAGGAACGCTCCGCTCGGAAGCGACGCTGAAGATGTTGGCGCAACTCGAAAGCGAAGGGGGCTTCGAGTTCCTCGGCGCTTACCGCGAAGAAGTCTAACCGGAGAAATCGCAACGGTTAGCGGGACGATTGGGACGCGTCGCGCTTTAACGACGCGGCGTCGTTCGGTCGCCTCCGTCGGGCCGAAAGCGGTTCCCAAGACTTAAACCGTCTAAACGCTTGAAAAAGTCGTTTAGACGGTTTTTTTACGCGGTCTCGGGAAGGTTGGTCGGAGAAAAAGAGTTTTTTTGTATTTTTTTCGCAAAAATGCGGAGAAAAAGCGGGCGCCCCCTTTATTTTTACGGCGCGAACGGGTATCATTAAGACGACGAACTTGGTCGAAAATCGGATTTCGCGGAAGACGGCGCGACGCGTTGAAAGGTCGTCGCGACCGCAAAGTTGCGGTTTTTGAGAAACAAATTTAGCAGCGAAAGGTAGAGAATATGACGACGCTTAATTGGCGTTCGATTCGAACGGCGGGACGCGTTTGCGCTCTCGTTTGCGCTCTTTCTATCCCATTGGTAAACAACGGTTTAAGCGTTGGCGCGGCGGAGGCGAACGACGCCCCGAAAGCGGTCTCGCTCGCGACGCTTCTCGACGAAACGGTCGACCGCGACGCCTTGACGCGCTTCCCGAATTATACCTGCAAGCAAGCGAGCAGTTACGACCGCGCCGCGAAAAGTCCGGAGGAAAATTGGTTCGCAAACGCCGATACGGCGCAGTTTATCCGCGTCGAAAAGAACGGCGATCGCGAAGAAGCCGTCTTGATGGAAGCGGAGGGGCCCGGCGCCGTCGTTCGCTGGTGGATCACCGCGCCTCATTACAAGACGACCGTTCGCGTTTATATCGACGGCGCCCCGGAACCGGTCGTCGTCGGGAAAATCGACGAAATCGTCGGCGGCGAAACGCTCGTCGGCGCGCCCCTTTCGGCGGAACGGGCCCGAGGACGCAATCTTTATCTGCCGATTCCTTACGCGAAGAGCGTTAAAATCACCTGCGACAACATGAAGGAGCAGGGGAACCTTTATTACCAAATCAACTACCGGACGTATCCGGAGGGAACCGCGGTCGAATCGTTCTCGACGCAAGCTCTTGAAGCGCAAAAGGATAAGGTTGCCGCGACGAACGATCTGCTCCTGAACCCGAGCAAAACGACGTTCGACGCTAACGTCGCGACGCGCGGCTTCAAGCGTTATATCAAGTCGGAAGAGATGGAAGGTCTCTTCGGTATGCATCGCGTTCGCGGGCCGGGCGCCTTGACCGAGATCGACGTCAAGCTTCACGCCGAGGACCTGACCGCCGCGACGCGGAGCGTTATTTTGGCGATTTCGTTCGACGGCGAGGAAACCGTTTGGGTTCCGGTCGGCGAATTTTTCGGAACCGGCGTCGGGCTCAACCCGTATAAGTCTTGGTTTACCGAGGTTTGCGAAGACGGAACGATGAAGGCGTATTGGAACATGCCGTTCAAAAAAGAAGCGCGCGTCTCCTTTGTTAATTACGGCGACCAAGACGTCGACGTCGAGTACTCCGTTTATTATAAGAAGCGCCCCTGGACCGACGACGCGATGTACTTCCGCGCCGATTGGCGGCAAGAGCGCGAAATTGAGACGGTCGCCGGGAACGGAACGCGCGACTGGAATTACTTAACCGTCGACGGCAAAGGCGTTTATGTTGGCGACGTTCTTTCGATCGTCAACTCGACTTCCGCTTGGTGGGGCGAAGGGGACGAAAAGATTTACGTCGACGGCGAGGACTTCCCGTCGCACTTTGGCACCGGGACGGAGGATTATTACGGGTACGCTTGGTGCACGCCGGCGCGTTTCGAGGCGCCGTTCCACGCTCAACCGCGCGCCGAAGGGCCCGGCAACTTCGGGAACGTTACCAACTTGCGTTTCCGTTCGCTCGACGCGATTCCGTTCGCGGAAGATTTCCGTTTCGATATGGAAATTTGGCACTGGGAAGCGGCGACGGTCGATTATTCGGTCGCGACGTTCTGGTACGGTGCGCCGGGCGCCGCGTTGGTCGACGGGCCGGATCGCGGCGACATGGAAGACGAAGCGATGGAACCGGTCGAGTACGACCGCGAGTACTCCTTTAATTTGAACGGTTTGAAGGTCGGCGAAAAAGCGGCGACCGGCGGAAAAGTCGCGATTCAAGGGATGAAGACGTTCGAGGAGAAAAAGCCGGAGTTCGCTTGGCAAAACTCGAAGCAAATTTGGTGGACGGAAGGGAAAATCGGCGACAAGCTGACGATTGAAGTCGCGGACGTTCCGGCGGGCGCGGAGAGCGTAACCCTTGGAACGACGGTCGCTAACGATTACTGCGTCGCGCAATTTTATTGGAACGGCGCGAAGATTGGCGGTCCGATCGACTTCTTTATTCCGTCGGGCGTTGAGCGCAAGGTGGTGAAGTTGGCGATTCCGACGACGAAAGCGGCGAAAGCGGGAACGCTTGAAGTCGAGATCGTCGGCAAAAACGCGGCGTCGAAAGGAACGATGTTCGGCGTCGATACGGTCGAAGTTAAGTAAGCGCAACGCGTTGCAAGGGCGGCGAGCGTCGGCGTTCGTCGCCTTGGACGCGCCTTTTGAAAACGCTGATTATTGTTTGAAAAACGTCCGCTCCGTAACGACTCGGAGCGGACGTTTTTTTGGGGGGAGCTTGGGCTAAGCGGAAGAGCGCGCGAAACTTAGGGGGAGCGGAAGAGTGCGCGGAACTTAGGGCTAAGCGGAAGAGTGCGCGAAACTTAGGGGGAGCGGAAGAGTGCGCGAAACTTAGGGGAAGCGGAAGAGTGCGCGGCGATTATTGATCAGTTTCCGAGCGTTGCGCAAACGCTTTTACGCGGGGAAACGCAGCGTCTTGGTTGTAAGAGCTTAAAACGTAGGGGTTGCGACGACAAGGCAAACGTTTGCGAACCTTCGAACGCCGTCGAGGTCAACCGCGTTTAATTCGGCGCGCAGTATCGACCGCAACAATGCGGCGCGCGACTTTTTCGCCGTTTCCGCGTATTCGTCGAGGTCTTCCAGCATATAACGCGGCAACGTGAACGATACTCTAACGGGCGTTTCGTCGCGGTCAAAAATACTCATTTTCGCCTCCTTACAGCGCGGGAACGTCCGCCGGGCGTTCGCCGTCGGGTAAAAAATTCGCGAAAATGTGTTCGTCGAGTTCGCGAAAGCAAAGCGCGTCCAACCAACGCAAACGTTCAAGTTTTTTCAGCGCAAGCGACGACGGCAATGCGATATACGCGCCGCCGTCGGCAAGTTCGCAACGCGTCCAATTTTCGCGTTCGTCCATAGC
This sequence comes from Thermoguttaceae bacterium, assembly GCA_017549085.1. GTDB lineage: Bacteria > Planctomycetota > Planctomycetia > Pirellulales > Thermoguttaceae > RUG369. Next base: position 174 of record JAFYVO010000141.1, on the reverse strand, counting down.
GTTGGTAAGCTCGAAAACGCGTCTTAGGAAGGTAATACTTTTCATCGTGTTCACCTTACAGCGCGGAAACTATCCAAACGTCCAACCCGTCGGCTTGTCAGGCGATAGTTGAAGAACAACCCCCAAGAATGACCCAATTTCGAAATACGGGCCGTAGGACGATAAGACAGGGCG
>JAFYVO010000140.1 GCA_017549085.1 Thermoguttaceae bacterium | reverse complement strand
TTCCGCCCGTTTCTTCCCGTTTACCCCGTTTGCTTCATTCGCCTATTTCGCCGATTCGCCGTCTTTTTTCTCGTCGGCGAAAACCGGCGCCCCTTGCGCGTCTTGCAGAATCGGACGCAGCCGTCGCGCTTTTTGTTCGGAACCGTCGGCGGCGAACGCGTCGAACGGCTTTCCGTCGATCGAACGGCGCAACGCCAAATAAATCGCCGACGTATAAACGACCGCCGAAACGCCGCAATACGACGCCGGAAGAGCAAAGAGCGCGAGATTCCAAAATTCGACCCAAGCGCCGCCGTCGACGAACGCGCCGACAAAGAAGCCGCGCGCCGTTTCCGCCGCCCAAGCGACGAGCCCCGCGCCGAGCGTCGTCAAAACCGCCGCCAAAACCGCGTAAAAAATCAAGTGCAACGGACGGCGCGTCGCATACGAAACGCCCCGCGCCAACGCGTCGAAGCCGTCGCTCTTCTCCGCCGCGACCGCGACCGTCGCCAACGGGAACGCGACCGCCGTCAACGCGAACAAAACGACGAACGCGAAAAAGAAAAACGCGCTAATCGGCGCCGCGACGAACGCAAAAACGCCCCCCGACGCCAACTTCGAAACCGCGCCGGTCGCCCAAAGCGCCGCCGCGAAGAAGAGCGGCGCCAACGCCGGAACAAAAAGCGATTTCAGCCGCAACGTCGCAAACTTCAGCGACGCCGCCGTCGACGAACGCCCCGACGTCGCCAAACGCGCCGTCGTCGTTCGAGCGATCGCCAACGCGAACCAAACCGCCGCCAAGAGCGCGACCGTATGCGCCGCGCAAACCGCCGCGCCGCAAGTCGGCTTCGCTCCCGTTTCCGCTTCCGCGCCCGTTCCGACTTCCGCTCCTTCCGACGCGGACTCCGCTAAAATCGCCGCCGAGTCGGTCGCTTCGTTCGTCGCGCCGCCGCAATGCGCGCCCAGCGCTCCGACGCAACGAACCGACGCCGCAAACGGACAACCGCCCCGCGCGCCGACCTCCGGAACCTGCGTCGCGCCCAACGCCGTCGCGAAAAGCGCGAGCCCCAGCGCCCCCAAGAGCAAAAACGACGTTTTAAACGTCGCCGAAAACGCTTGCGCCAAAATGGTCGCGGGCGCAAGTTCCAGCCAATCGACGCGTCGCAGCGTCCCTTCGTCGAGATCGGTAATTCCCTTCATTTCGAGTCTCCCGTCGGCGACGCGCTTCCAACGCGTCTTCGCTTGCCGTCTGCGCCGCGCTTCGCTCGACCGCCGAGCCGCCGCGCCGCAAACCGTCTCTTTTATTTTATCCTAAGTCGCAAAATTATCAAGAAAAGCGCCTGCGATAAAACAAGAATAATCGCAAAACTCGCAAAATTTCGCTCGCTTTTCCCGAAAATCGCGCCGCTCTCTCGAAGCAAGAAAAAGCGAACGCGTTCGATCTCCGTCCGACGACGGAAACCGAACGCGCCGCTTCGTTTCCTCGCTCGCGTCGACGCGCGAACGCCGACGCTCTTAGCGTCGGTTTTCGCCGGGCTCGTCGTCGGGCGTTTCCGCCTCAAGCCCCGCGATTTCCTCTTCAAGTCGGTCGAGATTCACCGACTCGAACGTATATTCCTCGTTCAGCCAACGTTTCGCGTCGATCGACTTGCAACGAACCGAACAAAACGGAAGCGCCGCGTTCGCGTCGTCGAGCGGAAACTGTTTATCGCAAATCGGACATCTCATTTTAATCGCCTTTCGCCGACCGCTTCGTCGCGAACGCTACTTCGACGTCGGAGCGGAAGACGTCGACTTGTTTTTATAGTCGGTGATGTAAAACCCGGAGCCTTTGAAAATCAGCCCCGCTCCGCCGCTAATCATTCGACGCAACGCTTTTTCGCCGCATTTCGGGCAAACTTCGAGCGGTTCGTCGCTCATTTTTTGAAAAACTTCGACGTTTTCTTGACAAGCGTCGCAACAATAATCGTAAGTCGGCATTTCCTGAATTAACGCTTTCTTAAATATTTTAACAAAACAATATTCGAATTTCTATTCGACGGACGCCGCTCACTGCGCCGGTTGCGACGGAACGGACAACACGACTTGCGCCGGACGCACGACGCGGTCGTGCAGCTTAAACCCGGCTTGCGTTTCGACGATCACCGTGTTTTTCGGGTGTTCGTCGTTCGGAAGCGACGCGATCGACTCGTGAAAATTCGGGTCGAACGGCTTATTCAGCGCTTCGATGCGCTCGACGCCGTTTTTCGCCAACGTTTCCAAGAATTTGTTATAAACCAGTTTGACGCCGTCGACAAGCGCCTCGGCGTTAATAACGCCGTCCGGCGCGGCTTCGGCGGCTTCGATCGCGCGGCCAAGGTCGTCCCAAACGGGGAGAATCGCCTTCGCCAAGTCGAAAGACGCGTATTTTCTCGCTTCGTTCGCCAAACGGTTCGAACGAGCGCGGAAATTTTCCAGCTCGGCCAACGCTCGCAACGCTCGGTCGCGCGCTTCGTCTCGCTCCGCTTTCACTTTTTCCAACTCGTCGGCTTCCGCCGCTTTCGCCGCCTCTTCAAAGACCGCTTGCGCCGTCGCCTCGACGTCTTGTTCAAAGCGTTCTTGTTCGTTCTTTTCCGTCGTTTCTTGCGCGTCGGCGCCGTTGTTTTCTCGTTCC
>JAFYVO010000139.1 GCA_017549085.1 Thermoguttaceae bacterium | reverse complement strand
CCGCTCAATATGACGCGCGACGTTCCGGAGCTTCCCGGCGCCGGCAACTGCTTCAGTCCGATCCTCGGCGCCGACGGGAAAGAGAAGCGTCGCGTTTGGCTCTTCGACTCGCACTCGTATTGCCGTTTGAGCGACAACCCGCGGATTTGCGCGCTTTCGAAGGTCGTTTCTTGGGAATACGACTGGATCAAACCGGCGCAGATCGCTTGGTATATGAGCGAAAGTGAAAAAGCGGAGGCGGAAAACGGCGCGCCGGTTCCGTCGGCGGCGTTCTTCCACATCCCGACGCCGGAATTTTGGGAGTTGCACGACAAAGACGGCGACGCGTACAAGGCGAAAGAGGGCGTGATCGGGATTCGCGGCGAGAACCCGGCGTCGCCGCGCGTCAACAGCGGCTTGGTCGCGGCGGCGATTCAACGGGGCGACCTGGAAGCGCTCTTCGTCGGGCACGAGCACAACAACGATTACATCGGCGAATATAAGGGCGTCGTCTTGGCGTACGGGCGCAAAACCGGCGTCGAGACTTACGGCGACCTGCCGCGCGGAGGTCGGGTGATCGACTTCGCGGAGGACAAGCCGGGTTTCGAAACGCGAATCGTTATCCCGGGCGAAGAACCGCTTTTCGAGTACGCGTTTAAGCGTTGAGCGTTGAAGTCGTTCGACGTTAAGACTTAGCGTTGGAGTAAAACGCAAGCGAAGCGCGTCGTCGGGGCGACCTCGGCGGCGCGTTTTTGTTTCTTGCGCGAAATCGGCGGAATTTTCGGAACGGCGCGGGCGAACGCTTGATTTCGGCGGCGCGAAACGGTATAATGGCGGCGTTCCGAGGAGCGCGTTCGTCGAACGGCGACGGCGGCGGATTGGGGCGACAATGGGAAAGAAAGGGAACGAAGATGAAATTCACTCGACGCGATTTTCTGAAAACGTCGACCGCGGCCGCGTTGGCGAGCGGCGTCGGTTTGACGGCGCAAGCGCAAGCGCAAGCTGCTGAAAATTCGACGGTTAAGCGTTGGTACAAAGGCAATATGCATATGCACAGCCAATGGTCGGACGGCGAGCCGCTTCCGGAATACGCCGTCGACTGGTACAAGTCGCGCGGTTACGACTTCATTTGCCCGTCCGATCACAACATCTTTCAAGCGAACGACTTGCGTTTCACGTCGAACGGGACGAAACCGACGATGACCGCCGAAATGAAGGCGGCGTTCAAAGACGAAACTTCCCTTTGGAAGCCGATGCAATGCGACAAAATCAGCAATAAGCTGACGCAAAAATTCGTCGACCAAGCGCGCGAACGCTTCGGCGCCGACTCGGTGCGAATCAAAGAAGCCGGCGGGCTGACCTTCGTCCGCATGAAGTCGTTCGACGAGTTGGTCGAGCAGTTCGCGGAAGACGGTAAATTCTTGCTGATTCCGGGGTTCGAGCAAACCGGAAGCTGCCCGGACAAGCGTTCCGTCCATATGAACTTCATCGGCGTTCGAAAAACGTTCAAATATATCAAGAAGGACGATCCGGTCGACACGATCCGCGAAACCCTCGCCGCCGGGCGCGAACTTTACGCCGATTCGCCCTTCCTCTTCACCGCGAACCATCCGCTTTGGAAGTTTTACGACATTTCGCCGACCGCGCTGATCGCCAACCCGGACGTTCGCTTTTTCGAGCTTTGCAACAACGGGATTCACCGCGATTACGTCGGGCGCGACGACGCTTGGGAACCGGAGCATTTCTGGGACGCCGTCAACGCTTTCCGCGCGCTCGCCGACGTTCCGCTCCTTTTCGGGATGGGCTCCGACGACCGACACGGTTACCCGGACGGCCCGGCGACGAAGGGTTGGACCGTCGCGAGAGCGGCTCGGCTCGACTGGCCGAGCTTGCTCGAAGCGTTTAACGCGGGCGATTTCTATTCGTCGAACGGTCTCGATTTCGCCGATATTAACTTCGACGGCAAAACGCTTTCCGTCAAGATTGACGCGAAAGACGACGCCGATTACCGCATCGAGTTCAAAGGGACGAAGAAGAATTTCGACAAGACGCGCAAGACGATCGCCGTCGCGGCGGAGGATAAAAAGTCGCCGGAGCGTCTGATCGAAACCTTCTCGCCGGAAGTCGGCGCCGTTCTCGAAACGGTCGAAGGGACGGAAGGTTCGTACACGCTGAAAGCCGACGACCTTTACGTCCGCGCGAAAATCGTCAAACTGCCGCGCGCCGAAAGTCAAGAATGGCGAACCGGCCCCGCCGCTTGGACGCAACCGTATCGCGGTTAAGTCGAACGACGACGGTTGTTAGGCGTTTGGTCGGCGCGGCGATTTTTGTCGCGTCGGCTAAACGGCGTTTTAAGAGCGCGGGAAGAAAACGCTCCGTTCTTTGATTTTTAGAATACCGTTTGATTTAGGGCGCGGGGCGGCGCTCGTTTCGCTTCGTGATTTTTTCTTGATAACGTCGCGACGTCAAAAATTTTACTTGATTTTGGGCGGCGCGGCGTTTATAATGAAATACGTCTTGATTTTAGAAGCGTTGGTTCTTTGAAGCGTCGTTTTTCAAACGCGCGGACGAACGCTTTATCTTTATTGGTCGATTGATTTTAAGGAGACGCGGCAATGATTGGCGCGATTATCGGCGATATGATCGGCTCCGTGTACGAGTTTTGCCCGACGCGGCGAACCGACTTCGAGGCTTGGACGATCGATTCGAATTTCACCGACGACTCCGTTTTGACGGTCGCGACCGCCGACGCGATTCTGCGTTGCGAAGATTACCCGGAGGCGTACCGGCGTTGGCCGCGTTGGTTCCCGTCCGAAAGTTTCGCGCCGAACGCCGGTTACGGCGACAGTTTTATGCGTTGGTATTGCGACGACGTCGGGCGAACCTTCGAAGGGGAAGGGAACGGTTCGGCGATGCGGATTTCGCCGGTCGGTTGGGCGTTCGGAACGCTCGACGAAACGTTGGCGGAGGCGAAGCGGAGCGCGCGCTGTTCGCACGGTTCGGTCGAGGGAATCAAGGGCGCGCAGGCGACCGCCGCCGCAATCTTTTGGGCGCGAAACGGCGAAAACAAAGAGTTTATCCGGCGCTCCGTCGAGAAAATGTTTGGCTATAATTTGTCGCAAACTTGCGACGAAATCCGCCCCGGTTACACGTTTAATTCGACGTGCGTCGGGACGGTTCCCCCCGCGTTGACGGCGTTTTTGGACGCGAAAAGTTTTGAGGAAGCCGTTCGACTCGCCGTCGCGTTCGGCGGCGACGCGGACACGATGGCGAGCGTCGCGGGCGCCGTCGCCGAAGCGT
>JAFYVO010000138.1 GCA_017549085.1 Thermoguttaceae bacterium | reverse complement strand
CGCCAAAAACGCAAAGAACCGGCGAAAACATCGCCAAAAACGCAAAGAACCGGCGCAAACGTCGCCAAAAACGCAAAGAACCGGCGGAAAATCGCCGCCAACCCGGAACGCGCCGCGCCGTTCAACGTTTGCCTAAACCGCCCAATTTAGCTGAAACTTAAGAAAACGGAGGAAGTAAAATGCAAATCGGAGAAAACAGCCGTCCCGTCGCCGCGATCACCGGCGCTTCGAGCGGTTTCGGCAAGATTTACGCAAGACGTTTGGCCGCCGAAGGTTGCGACCTCCTGCTCGTCGCTCGACGCGGCGCCCTTCTCGACGAAATCGCCGCCGATTTAAGAACGCAATTCGGCGTCGCGGTCGAAACGCTCGTCGCCGACCTCTCGAAACTCGACGAAGTCGAGCGCGTCGAACGCCGCTTGGAGTCCCTCCCGACGCTCCGTTATCTCGTCAACAACGCCGGTTTCGGCGGGAACCAACGATTTCCGGACGTTTTTCTCGACGTCGAAACGGCGATGATTCAGACGCACTGCCTCGCGACGATGCGGCTGAGTCGCGCCGCGCTGATTCCGATGAAAGCGCAAAATAAGAAACGCGACGCCGGTTTCATCGTCAACGTCGCGTCGGTCGCCGGGTTCCTCGCCGGAGACGGGGCCGCGGATTACACCGCGACGAAAGCGTTCATCAGCAGTTTTTCGCGCTCGCTTCAATGCGACGTCGGTCCGATCGGCGTCCGCGTGCAGGCGCTTTGCCCCGGTTTCACCCGCACCGGCTTCCACGACGCGGAGACGATGCGCTTTTCGACGATCAAAGAAACCGTCCCGAATTTCCTTTGGCTCGACGCGGAACGGGTCGTCGACGCGTCCCTTAAAGCGTTGCGCCGCCGACTTTTGCCGCGCGTCGTTTGCATTCCGAGCTTGAAATATAAAATCGCCGTCTTTTTCGGCTCGGCGCGAGCGTTCGCCCCGTTGCGCGTCCTCTTTTCGCGGGGCCGCGTTCGCTGACGTCCGAACGGGAACGCCGAACGTTTAACCGCCGCCAACCGACGCGACACGGCGCAACGTCGCGCTTAACGCCTTACGCCGACGTCGTTTACAAGCGGAACGTCGCCCGTCGTCCCGCTTGCGTCAACCGCTGGCGGCGGTTCGTTTTCGGGCCGTCGCGACTTCCGGCGCCGCGTTGCGCAACACGACGCGAAAACCAAACTTCCAGCTTTTCGAATCGGGAGAGGTAAAATCTCGCCGCGTCGATCTTGCGAACCAAGGAGAATTGTACCAAGAACCGCCGCGGTAGATTTTGGATCTTTCGCGAGGGTATTCTCGGGCGAGGCTTTCCTCGGTGGAATCGGAGAAACGATACTCGGCGAACAACTCCGGACAATCTTCGTAGCCGGGATACCAATCGGCGACCCATTCCTGAATATTGCCGTGCATATCGTAAATTCCCCAAGCGTTCGGCGGGTAACTTCCGACCGGCGTCGGGCGTTTCAGGTCGTAGGGGCGGGGCGCGTCGTCCAAAACGGACGCTCCAAAAGTTTTGAACAGACGCGACATTGCGTCGTTTAGGTCGGTTACGCCGTCGAGCGCGTCGTGCAACCGCGAAATATCGAGCTTGTAGTCGCAACAATTCGCCTTGTCGGGGCTCCAAGTATCGCCCCAAAAGAAGGGCGTCGACGTTCCGGCGCGGCAGGCGTACTCCCATTCCTGTTCCGTGGGTAAGTCGAAGTAAAACGGTTCTTTAGCTTTGCGAAGTTTCTGCGACAACTTGCGGCAATAAATCGCGGCGGCGTTCCACGAGACGTTGTCGATGGGAAACTCGCTCGTGTCGAGGTCGACGACGCGGCGGCGAAAACTTCCGGTCGAGCAAAACGCGGCGGGGTTGCGCTTTTTGGTCAACATAAATTGACGTTGTGTAACCGGCGTCGCGAGAATCCAAAACCCGCTTTCGAACGTTACGTCGCGAAGGATTTCGTTGCATTGGCGATCCGGTTCCGTTTCGGGGCTTCCCATCGTAAACTTTCCGGGCGGACACCAGCGAAACGAGAACTCAACGTCTTCGACTGTAATATTCTTTACTGTTCCTGGCATTGTAGTATTATTGAATATCTCCATAAGTTACGAATTTGGCGTCTATTACGCCTGCCAAATCATTTTTTTCTATTATTGCGTCTCTGAGATTTTTAAGTTCTTTAGATACATATTTCTTCACTTGCTCCTCGTTGCCATTTCCTAATAGGTATGCGTTGAAAATATGATAGCATACCGTTTTAGCATATTCAATCGAATGTCCTCTATTAGGAATATTGAGAATTTTATTGTCATCGCCGTTAATTTCTATTTTATATACTTCAAAAATTATTTGAGGAATTTCTACATAAATGCGGTTTTCTTCTTTCCAGTGGCTAAAAGCTCCTTTCATCACAATATGATGCTCGTGATTTTTGCACGCGTTATGCGCTAACACGCCGTCGGGCGTGACGCTATATACGTGTTCGGCGTAAACTTCTAGGTTGTAGACGTTTACGGGGCCGGGT
>JAFYVO010000137.1 GCA_017549085.1 Thermoguttaceae bacterium | reverse complement strand
TGAAGCTGACGTTCCCGACGAGACCGTAGTCGGAGTTGACGCCGATCGACGCTTGGAACATCCCGGTGCGCCCTTCTTGCACCTTGACCAAGACGTCGCCGTCGTAAATTTCGTCGTCCGCGGCGATCGGATCGAGGATTTCTTGCCCGACGGAGCCGTAAACGCCGTCGGAGAAACCGGGCGCGGAATCTTCGTCGTCGGTGGAAATCGAGGCTTCGTAGTTCGCGTAGTTCGGGGAATCGGCGTATTGGGACGGCGCGGCGGAGGCCGAACCGTCGTCGTAAGCGCGATAACCGGCGTAACCGTAATCGCCGTCGGCTTTCGCGTCGCCGGAGCTTTGCGTCGTAACGTTCGAAAAACCGGTCGGGATTTGCCGCGTTTGCGCTCGAACAACCGACGCGGCGCCGCTCGTCGCGTCTTGCGTCGAACGCGTCGCCGGAGCGTAAGCGCGGTATGACGCGTGCGTCGCGTTCTCGGCGACCGGCGGAGCGGACGCGGCGGCGTAAGCGACTTGGCGAAGCTCGGCGGTCGGCGCGGCTTGGCTCAACGGCGCGCCGTTCGACGCGTCGTCGGTTTCGCGCAGTTTGCCGTTAAAATAGGTTTTGCCGGTCTTTTTCTCGTCGGTTGGGGCGGTTTCGAGCGGAATTTCGTTCCCGTCTTTGTCGAAACGGCGCGCTTCCTTGACGACGCTGACGTTCTTGCCGGCGCCTTGAGCGGCTTCGGAACGAACGCGGAAGGAGCGGCTTTCGTCCGGAACGACCGCGATTTCCGGGAGTTGGCCCTCTTCCGGTTTGTCGTTGAAGTAACCGGACTGTTTGAGCGTGTTTTCGCTCATCCGAATTTTCTTCCCGTTGAGGAGTTCGCCCGGCGCGACGTCGAGCATATTCAGGACGACCGACGACATCGTGCGCGACTCCGTGCCGACGTAGTCGACGATCACGTCGCGAACGCGGTAGCGGTGGTCTTCCGAAATCGTGTAACGAATGTCGACGACGCCCGGTTCGTCCGTGAAAAGCTGCGTCGGAACGACGTCGGCGCGGACGTAACCCAAGTCTTGGTATTTGTAACGGAGCGCGATTCGATCGAGTTCGATTTCCGTTTGATTGTAGGCCGCGCCGCGCTTCACTTTGAGGAGCTTTTCGAGTTCGTCGGTTTTGACGACTTTGTTCCCTTCAAAAATGAAATTGCGAATTTTGTAACGCGGGCCTTCGTCGATGATAAAACGAACGGAAACCCAAGCGTTTTCCTTGCCGAGGCCGGCGAGACCGTCCCCCTCTTCGTAAGCGTAGTCGACGCGAGCGTCGAAAAAGCCGAGCGAACGGTAGTATTCGAGGAGCTTCGCGACGTCGTCGTCCAAACGTTGACGCGTGAAGTTGCCGCCGATGAAATAAAAGAACCCGGGTTTGACGCTAACTTGGCTAAGGAGGCGCGCCGAACTGGCGATCGTGTTCCCGACGAACTTCGTGCGGAGGACTTTTTGCTTGCGCCCTTCGTCGACGAGGTAAACGACGCCGACGTCTTCCGGGCGGTCGCCGCGCAAAATTTCGACGTGCGGCTCCGGATAATCCTTACTTTTATAAAGTTCGATAATGCGGAGACGACCGTTTTCGACTTCGTAAGGGTCCATTCGCGTTTCGCCCGGTTTGATACCGAGTTCGTCGAGAATGTCGAGTTTGGCGATTTTGCGGTTGCCGACGATCAGGATGTAACGCATCATTCGGCGCGGCGTCAAGTCGAAGTTGACGACGACCTTGTCCGGCGCGTCGTGGCGCCAAGAAGTGGAGATCGCGACGTCGACGAATTGCTTTGTTTGCAGGAGCGCGCGCTTGTCCTCTTCGAGACGTTGGCGGCTAAAACGAGCGCCGATTCGCGTTTTGATGATTTGGTTGAATTGTTGCGTCGTCATTTCGAGCCCGGAAACGCGGACGTCTTCGACGATCAACTTTTGTTCGTCTTCGTCCGAAAGGCGCGCTTCTTCGAGCGTTTGCGCGACGGGCGTTTCGGCGTTGGCCGACGACGCGACCGGAGCGCCGGTTTCGAGCGAAATCGGCGATTGTTGCGTTGGAACCGGAGCGACGAACTCGTCGAAGTGGCGACGAACTTCCTCCGAAGCGTTGTTCGGCGAGTTGATCGGCGAGTCGGCGGACGGCAAGACGACTTCCGGGTCGGAAAAACCGGCGGCGTCGGGCGCGGACGGAGCGTCGAAGTCGAGCGAGACGTTCGCCGGAGCGGTCGGAAGTTCGAGACGCGGCGCGATTTCCGGCGTCGCGGCGGCGACCGTTTCGACGCGAGGCGCCGTCGCCGTCGGTTGCGGAAGCTGAAAATCGGCGAACCCGCCGGTCGCTTGCGGAATTTGGGCGGTTTGCGGCGTTTGCGAAGGGGCGGACGGCGCGGGCGCGTAATCGGCGAACCCGCCGGAGGTCGGCGCGACGCGGTTCGGAGCGTTCGGCGCGGCTTCGTAACGAGCGGAAGCGACGCCGGTCGCGGGCGTTTGGCGAGTTTGAGCGCTTTGCGGGGGTTGCGCCGACTGCGTTCGCTGGGCGTTTTGAACGCTTTGCGGGGGTTGCGCGCCGCGGGTTTCCGTCGTTACCTTGTCCCCTTCGAACGAAATGACGCGGACGCCGTTCGTTTGCGGCTTTTTCGCGTCGGGGCCGGCCAGCGACATTTCCGGGAACCAGTCGGCGTCTTTGTCGGTCGGAACGACGCCGCCGTCCGGGTTGCGCAAATAATCGTCGTCGAGCGCGGCGAACGCGTCGAAATCTCGAATCGAGGAACCGGAAACTTCTTCCGGAGTCAGCGGGGCCGACGTTTGAGCGAACGCGGTTTCGCTCGACGCCAAAAGACAAAACGCAAGGAACGAAGCGAACGACGCCGCGCTCGACTTGCGAGCCGACGAGAAAAACAAGCGTTTGCGGAGATCGACGGACGAGAGCCGCGCGTCGTCGATCGCGTAAAAATCGGAGGTCGGGTAAGCGTTAAACCGCATTCGTTTCGAACCTTTGCAAGGCGTCCTAAAAATAATCGCGTCGCCGTCGGCGCTTTGCGAGAAAACGTCGAACGGGGCGCCGCTCCTTCGCGTTCCTTGCGAAAAGAAACGACGCTCGGGAAGAATACCGAAAAAAAGCGCTTGCGGCAAGTCGAATTTTCTCTTTTTTCGAAAAAACGCCCTTCTCGGCAAAATTTTTTTAAAGTTAGAAAAACGCGACGAAGAAAGCGCCGCGTCGCGTTAATGTAATTTGAGACGGTAAGGCGCGTTCGCGACGCGTAAAAGCGTCGCGGAAAATTGTCGAGTTTGCGCGTTTGGTTCAGTCTGTTTTTCTTGCCTATTTTTGCCGATGTAACTTTTCGCGTCTATCTTCTCTATTTTGAAGAAGAGGCGAGTTTTAGACGATACGTTGGAAGAGAGATTTTCGAACGAAGCGAGCGGAAACTCCGCGCCGCGCCGAAAATCTCCGCATTTTCCCCCCTCCTTGCGAAACGAAAAAGGAAACGTGGAACGCTTATGAAAGACGAACAAAACGCGTCGACCGCGACGGCGGAACTTTATTACGACTCGTCCGCCGCGCAATCGCCGTTGGAAACGTACCTTCGAGATATCAACGCGACGCCCCTTTTGTCGGCCGACGAAGAATTGAAGCTCGCGCGGGCGGTCGGAGCGGGCGACCCCTGGGCCCGCGATCTAATGGTGCGCGCGAACTTGCGGCTCGTCGTGAACATCGCGCGAGGATACGTCGGGAAAGGGTTGGCGCTCTCCGATCTCATCGAAGAGGGGAACCTCGGCCTCCTGCGCGCCGTCGAAGGGTTCGACCCCGACGTCGGGACGCGCTTTTCGACGTACGCGAGCTATTGGATTAAACAGTCGATCAAACGAGCGCTGATTAATTCGTCGAAAACGATCCGAATTCCGGCGTATATGGTCGAACTCCTTTCAAAATGGCGGCGGGCGAGCGCGCGGCTGACGGACGAACTCGACCGCGCGCCGACCCCGAGCGAGGTCGCGCGAGCGTTGGGACTGCCGCGGAAAAAACTTCCGATCGTGAAGAAAGCGATCCTCATTCACAACCTGACGCCGCAAACCGACCAAACCGAAGCCGGGTGGACGCTTGGCGAAATGCTGATGGACGACCGAGGACGCAGTCCGGAGGATTTGACGCTCGAAAGCGATAATTTGAAGTTCGTGATGCGCGAACTCGACACGATGGAGCCGCGCGAAGCCGCCGTCTTGCGAATGAGGTTCGGCGTCGGCGATTACGCGCCGCAAACGCTCAAGGAAATCGGCGAAACGCTCGGGCTAACCCGCGAACGCGTGCGGCAAATCGAAACCGACGCGCTCAACCGTTTGGCCGAAGCGCTCGAAACCGGGACACCGGTAACGTCGATCGAAACGACGTGGCGAACGCTGACCGCCGAAGAAATTGGACGGTAAAATAGGCGGAACGGCGAAAATAGAGAACGCCGACGCGGCGAACCGAGGGAACGCCGCGTCGGCGGGAAGACGTTATTTCGACGGCGCGCTTTGGCGGTCGGCTTGCGGAACGTAAGCCGGGAGCGTTTGCGGCGCGAAGATCGGCGCGAACCGCGTCAAGCGTTGGCGTCCGTTTTCCATCGGCAAGGACGGCATGTCTTCGCCGATTAGGGGTTTTAGGTATTTTAGGAAGTCGTCCGTAACGTCGGCGCCGTTCGGGGCGATCCATTCCGCCGGGAAGACGCGCTCGCTGTTGGCGACTTCAGATAGCGGGGCCTTGTCGTAGCGGACGCTATATACGAGGCCCGGGTCGCGCAAAATTGTCGACATATAGCCGCCTTGCCCCGTCGCGGCCAACTCGACCGCTTTTTGTCCGAGGCGGTAGGCTTCGTCGAGGTCGACCGTCGACGCGTACCCGATCGAGCCGCGCTGGTCGGTCCCCGGGACGTTGCAACGCGCCGCGCCCTTGGCCGCCAAGCCGACCGAGTTCAGGTAGTTGACGACCGTTTGCGCGACCGTAACTTTGCTCGCGCCGAAGTTCGTGTGTCCGAACGAATCCTTCACCGCGCCGACGTCGCCGACGTCGAACCCTTCGCTAACGACGACGACGCAACGGCCCGCCTCGCGGAGCTTCTCGTTGACTTGGTCGGCCATTTCGGCGAGAGTTCGGGGGGACTCGGCAAGATAGATAAGGAGCGGCGTTTCGCGTTTCGGGTCGGCGAAGCGCGCCGCGGCTGGGATGTAGCCGATTTTGCGCCCCATCGCCTGCAAAACGAGAACCGGGTCGGCCGGGGACGAGCCGCGGTTTTCCTCTTCGGCGTACTGGACCATATGCGACCAATATTTCGCCGTCGACGCGTAACCGGGCGTGTGGTCGATCAGCTTGAACTCCGCGTCGCCGATATCGTTGTCGATCGTCTTCGGAACGCCGACCGCCTGCAAGTCGAGGCCGCGAGCGCGGGCGAGTTTGGCGATTTTGTCGGCGGTGTCCATCGAGTCGTTTCCGCCGTTGTAGAGGAAGTAGCCGACGTCGTGCGCCTTAAAAACCTCGACGACGCGCTCGAAATCTTCGTTTTGCCAAGACTTCAGCTTGTAACGGCAAGTGCCGATCGAGCCGGCGACCGGCGTGTAGCGTAGGAGCGCGATTTCCTCTTCCGACTGCGCCGAGAGGTCGAGCAGCTCTTCTTTGAGGACGCCTTCGATTCCGTGCGCCGCGCCGTAAACGGTTCCGATGTTGTCGAATTCGCGCGCCGCTTCGACGACGCCGCGCAGGCTGGAGTTGATGACGCAGGTCGGGCCGCCGCTCTGAGCGACGACGAGGTTTTTACGTCGAGTCATTGGGGGTTCCTTAAAACGATGATCGGATAAAATAGGAAAAGTGGGCGATGTAAAGAAGGCGCGGCGAGGAGGCGGCGCCGGTTTCGCGTCTTTCGTTTAAGTATAACGCGGCGCGCGGCGAAAATCAACGAGAATTTTTAACGGCGTTGGCGTTTTTTCTTCTTTTTCCAACGTTTGAACGGTTGCCCGGCGGAGATGGGAGGAAAGGGCGAGGCGGGCAAGACGGGTAAAATAAGCGGGCGAAGAAGACGAGGAGACGGCGACGGCGGGCGCGGAGGCGGCGAAGCGCGAGACGAAGGTCGCGTCGAAAAACGGCTCTTAGCGCCCTTAATTAATATTCCTTATTAATATTAATGACAAACCGCGCGAAAACGGCGTCGAGAAGAAGAGCGGCGAAAGATTAAGGGCGGAGGGAAAACGCCGGAGCGACCGCCGTCGCCCCGGGCCGCGCGTCCTCCCGTTAGACGGACGACGTTTTTTCTTCGCCGCCGACACAAACGCATTCTTCGGCGTCGCGGCGTTCGTCGTTTTCAGCGAAATGCGAGTCGACGTCGGCGTAAAAGTCGGCGTTTTCCGAATCTTTTGCCTTTTCGGCGCGTTCGTAACCGCGTTCGAAGGAGCCGTCGTCGTCTTCTTCGTCCTCGTCGTCGATTTTCCTTGCGAACGCTTCGGCTTCCTTCGCCGCGGCGCGCAGGTCTTCGGCGAACGATTCCGCGTCTTTTTCGGTTTGCGCAAGGTCTTCGGCGAAGGTGCGATAGTCCTTTTCGAGGTCGACCGGGCGGGCGGTTTCGGCGTCCGTTTCGTAATTGCGGACGTCGTTTTCGATCGTTTCGGCGGTTTGCGCGGAGACGGTCGGGTTTGGCGATTCGCTCGAGCAAGGGGAGCGGGGCGATTCGGCGGTTTGCGCGCTTTCGGGCGAGT
>JAFYVO010000136.1 GCA_017549085.1 Thermoguttaceae bacterium | reverse complement strand
TGCGCTTTTCGCTTTGGAGGACGCGTCGAGTCGGACGCGTCCTTTTTTTGCGTCTTGCGGTTTGGGTGCAAACGGCGGCGACGCTCGTTAAACGAGACGGGGAAGCGCGTCGGCGGGCGGCGGCGAGGGCGGGGCGTTCCGGCAAAGCGCTCGAACCGCGTTCTTTAAGCGTTCCTTGACTCTTCGGCGCGTTGATTTCGATCGGCGGCGCTCTGCTGGGTCGCGATTTCCGAGCGGAGGCGCGAACCCTTGAAAAATTGGGCGTTACGTTGGCCGACGCGCGAACGAAGCGCCGTCGTTAGACGCGTTGACGACGTCTTGTCGAACGCCGCGTTTTCGTCGCAAAACGAAGCGCGGCGATTTTTTTGCCTTTTTCTTTCTTTCTCGTTTATTTTCTTGCAAACGGCGTCGCGCGTCGGTATAATGAAAGCGCAAGGTTGGCGACGCCTTGCCGAATCGCCGAGAACGTCGAGCGAAAAATCGGCGAACCGACGTCGCGGAAGAAACGTTCGCGCCGTCGCAACATTAAGCGACGCCGAAATTTATTTCTAAGGAAACGCCCAATGAAATACGAATGCAACGATCCGCGCCTCCCGTCGACCAATATTACCGACAAGGAAATCATTCGACTTTGCTTAAAACTCGGCGACGTTTTCGAAATTTCCACCGAGCGTTACTGCGAAGTTCGCCCCAGTTATGTTGAAGGCTGGTGGACTAAGGAGGAGCGCCCCGTCGTCTCGCCTCGCGGATATATTTACGGGCAAGTCGTTTACGAAATTCTGCTCCCCGACTGAAACCAAGGCCGACGCCGCCTGCTCCTTCGCCTGTTCGAAGGTTCGTTTGCCGAACCGCTGGAAACGCAAGACGTTTTGCGTTTGCCGACGCAGTTTCACGCGTATGTCAACCATTTTCTCCTCAGTCGCCATCGAGCCGACGACGTAGTGCGCGTCGTTGGAAACGTCGAGCCGCCGGAACGTTACCGCGAACCGCCGATAACAAAACGTTGCGAGTTTTACAGGCCATGGAAACAAAAGATTTGGACGGTTGGCACGAACGTTTACGCGCCGGAGGGCCCGGAACGTCGCACCGTCGGTCCGATTCTTCCCGACGAATATAAAAATTGCCCCAACGGCGAAACGCTTATAGCTTGCGCCGGAATGGCCGTCCTTTTGAGCCGTTGGGAAACTGGTTGGACGGATTCCAGCGACACGGAGCCGACGCCGCCGGCGGAAGTCGTCCCGCACGAAGAGCCGAATTGGGCGGATTGGGACGAAATTAGCAGAACGCGAGAACAGGAAATATGGTGGGAAAGCTATCATAACGAAAATTTTCCTTACTCGCTCGTCGATCCTTGGAAGAATATCCCGAAGCAGCAAACCCAAAAGCGTCGTAACTCGATTAAAAAACCGCTGTTGCAACTTTTGAACGAGTTCGACCGAATCGCGCAAACTTACGAGGAAATCGGCGACACGGACGTTCGCGAGCAAATCCGCGACGCGCTAAACGACGGTTACGTAACGCCTAAGGACGATTTCGCGCTCCCCGAGACGTTCGGCATGTTCGAACCGGACGGCGACGCGCAAGTCGGCGCCGCGTTGCGCCAATTCCTCGCCGCCGCGAACAAAATCGCCGCGCAACGCAAAAACCTGCAAACCGCGAAAGGTCGCCTGCGCTCCATTCAAGACGAGAACGTAACGTCCGACGCCGGGACGCTTTACGACGAGTATTGGGGCTACGTCGACGAAGACGAGTTCGACGAAGAGTAACCGCCTCGACGCCTCCAATCGACGCCGCGTCGCTCGTTCGCTCCGCCGACTTGCGCCGCACTCAACCAAACAATGTAAAACTTTCGACGACGCGACTTGCAACCGACGCCGCGTCCTTCCTTTAACCCGGAGTTTACACAATGAAGCGCCCTCGCCTCCAACGTTCGCTCCTTCAAACGCTCGTCCTCTCGACCGCTCTTTGCGCGCCGACGTTCTTCGCGTCGCCGACTTTCGCGCAAAGCGTCGCGCCGCCGAAGTTTGCGAAAATCGAATACGACCCGAATTACCTCCCGACCGACTCGAAGCTGAACAAAATCGAAGCGACGCCGCTGGCTGAAATTCGCCAAAACTTCGCCGACCCCGGGAAAGAGTTCGCGACCGCTCCGCTTTGGACTTGGAACGATCTCCTTACCGAAGAACAAGTTAGGCAAACGATTCGCGACCTCGCGTCGCAAGACGTCGAGCAAGTTTTCGTTCACCCGCGCCCGGGTCTTGCGACGCCGTATCTCTCCGACGATTGGTTCGCGCTTTGGGGCGCCGCGCTCGACGAAGCGAAAAAGCTCGATATGAACGTTTGGATTTACGACGAAAACTCTTATCCGTCGGGCTTTGCGGGCGGTTTCGTTCCCGACCGTATGCCGGAATCGCGCGGCGTCGGGCTCGAAACGCAAGCGCTCGACGCTCTCGTCGACAAGGACGGCAAATGGTCGGCGGGCGCCAACGTAATCTACGTTCTCGAAGAACTTAACGACGGTTCCGCTCGCGACCGCAGCGCCGAAATCCTCGCCGCGAAAGAAAACGGCCAACCTATTCCCGCGCTCTCCGCCGACGCCGAGCGTTGGGTCGTCGCCCGCCAACGCCTCGCCGGAGCGTCGCAATGGTACGGCGGCAAGACTTACGTCGACCTGATGCGACCCGGCGTCGTCGACGCGTTTATCGGCGTTACTCACGAAGCGTACCGCAAACATTTCGGCGACGAGTTCGGCAAACGCATCCCCGGCGCCTTTACCGACGAACCGCAAATCACGCCCGCAGGCGGACTTTCGTGGACGGCGGACTTGCCGGAAGAGTTCAAAAAGCGTCGCGGGTACGACCTCTTGTCGCGTCTCAATTCCCTCGAACGTCCGGTCGGCGACTGGAAAAAAGTCCGTTACGACTATTACAGAACCGCGCTCGAAGTCTTTATCGACCGCTGGCACAAGCCTTTAGGCGCCTACTGCGAGAAATGGGGGCTCGAGTACACCGGGCACGACTGGGAACACGGTTGGCCGAACGCGAGCCACTGCCCGGACAATATGGCGACCGCGTTTTGGCGTCAACGCCCGTCGATCGACCTCCTGATGAACACGTTCAGCCGCGGCGTAAACGCCCAATTCGGGAACGTTCGCTCCGGTCGCGAACTGATTTCCGCGGCGCGTCAGGCGGGCCGAAGTCGAACGCTCAGCGAGAATTACGGCGCCGGCGGGTACGACTTGCGCTTCGAGGATATGAAACGCCTCGGCGACTGGTCGTACGCGATCGGCGTCAACACGACCGACGAACATATCTCTTACGTCTCGATTCGCGGCGCCCGCAAGCACGACCACCCGCAGACGTTCTCGTACCACTCCGACTGGTTCGAGCAATACGGCAAGATGGCGACGTACTGGAAGCGTCTGTCGTATCTCCTTTCGCGCGGCGACCTTACAAGCGAACGCTTCCTTCTCCTCGAACCGACGACGACCACTTGGTTCTACCAACGCGACGCGGGCGCCGAAAACGGAAAACTCGGCAAAATCGGGAACGACTTTACCGCCCTGCTGAACCGTCTCGAAGCGTCGCAAGCCGATTACGACCTCGGTTCCGAAGACATTATCCAACGCGTCGGAAAGGTCGACGGCAAAACGTTTTGCGTCGGGTTCGCGGGGTATGAAACGGTCGTGTTGCCGCCGAACCTAGAAAACCTCAACGCGGAAACGCTCGAACTCTTGGCGACGTTCGTAAACAACGGCGGGCGCTTGATTTCGCTCGACGCGCCGCTTGAACGAATCGACGGAGCGCTCGTCGCCGACTTGCCGCAAGACCTCCGCGACAAGTTCGCAACCGTCGCCGCGAAAACGGTTAAGCTCGATTACGACGCGTTGGTCGCCGAAGCCCGCGCCGCCGCCCCGGTCGCCGTCGTTCCTAAAACCAACGCCGACAATATTTTCCACTTGACCCGTCAAACGGAAGACGCTCTTATTCTCTTCCTTTGCAATATCGATATGAACGCCGACGCGACCGGAACGCTCGAATTTTCGGACGCTTGGGCCGACGCCGGGCTCGAACTTTTCGACGCGCAAACCGGCGAACGGCAAGCGTTTGCAGGCCCTAACTTCTCGATTCCCGCCTGCGGTTCGTTAACGCTTGTCGCGTCGAAGAAAATCGACAAAGCGCCGCTTATCAAAAAAGCGGAAGCGTTCGTCGTCGATCCTTGGAAGTTTGCCGACCGCGTCGACGTTAAGGCGTTGGACGACAACGTTTTGTCGCTCGATTATCTGACGCTGAAAACGCAAGGAAAAACGATTGAAAACGAGTACTTTTATCGCGCCAACGCTTGGCTTTGGAAGCAAAACGGCTTCCCTAAGTCGCCTTGGGACAACGGCGTGCAGTTCCGCGACGAGCTGATCAAACGCGAATTTCCGGAAGGAACCGGCTTCGAGGCGATTTATCGTTTTGAAAAGTCGGACGCGCCAATCGCAGACCTGCGTCTCGTTATCGAAACTCCCGATATTTACGACGTTTACGTCAACGGCCAAAAAGTCGAACGCGTCGAAGGCGCTTGGAAATTCGACCGAGCGTTCGGCGTTTACGACGTCGCGTCGTCGGCGCAAACCGGAACGAACGAAATCCGCCTCGTCTCCGCGAAAATGACGCCGTTTAGCGAAATTTCGACCGTTTGGCTTATCGGCGATTTTTCGCTCGAGCCGCGCGAAGTCGGTTTCGCAATCGTCGCGGACAAAGGACTTAGCTTTAAAGCCGACTCCGCGAAAGAACCGGAGCTTTCTCGCGCGTCAAGCGGTCTTGAAGGCGTTTCTTGGCTCTCGTCCGGCGTCGGTTTCAGCGGCGTCGACGACCGCGCGCCGTCGATTTCCTTCTCCTTCCCGAAAGACGTCGAGATCGCGGGCGTTCGCGTTTGGAACTACTGCGAAGCGAACCTCGCAACCCGCGGCGTTAAAGCATTTACGATCGACGGAGTCGGCGGTTTCGAACTGAAACGCGGCGACGGAAGCGCGCAAACGCTCGAATTTAGCAAACCGTTT
>JAFYVO010000015.1 GCA_017549085.1 Thermoguttaceae bacterium | reverse complement strand
GACGCCTGATTTTCTAAACGCTTATTCCGAGCGAAAACGCCCCAAACGAACGTATCGTAAAACAATATTGTATTCTAATATTCAAAAGCAAACGGCGTTTTCAACTCAACGCGTTCGCGCCGCCGACGACTTCGAGGATTTCGTTGGTGATCTGCGCCTGCCGCGCTCGGTTGTACGTCGTCGTCAAGGACGAAATCATCTCGTCGGCGTTTTCGGTCGCGGCCTTCATCGCGACCATCCGCGCGATTTGCTCGCCGACCGCCGCGTCGAGGAAGCGTTTGAACGTTTCCGCGCGGAAAGCGTTCGGAACGATCTCCTCCAAAACGCTTTGCGGCGACGGCAGGAACTCGAATTGCAGGCTGCCCGCGCCTTCGGCGTCCGCGTCGTCCCCTTGCGCCGCCAACTCCGTCAGCGGAAGGAGCGTTTCGGCGGTCGGACGCTGTTTCGAAATCGAGTAAAATTTCGAATACGCGACGTCGAGACGGTCGATTTCGCCGGTTTGGTAACGCTCGAGCAGCTCCGTCGCGATCGCGTCGACCTCTTCGAACGCCGGCTTGTCCTCAAACTCAAAGAACGAACGCGCGATCTTGTAATCGCGGTACGTCAAGTAGGAAAAGCCCCGCTTGCCAACGACGTAAAGCTCGACTTCCTCGAACGTTCGCGTCAACTCTTCGAAACGAGCGACCGCGGTCCGCAGAACGCCGCCGTTGTACCCGCCGCACATCCCGCGATTCGCCGTTAAAATCAGCAAAACCGCTTTTTTCGAACTTTCGCGCTTGTCGAGGAGCGGATGCGAAGCGTCGCCGCCCGCTCGCGCCAAATCGCCGACCAAGCGAACGATTCGCTCCGAATAGGCGCCGGCCGCGATCGCGCGCTCCATCGCTCGGCGAAATTGAGCGGTCGCGACCAACTCCATCGTCCGCGTGATCTTGCGAATATTTTTGATCGATTTTCTACGTTTGTCGAGCGCTCTTGCTTTTGCCATTGGATTCGAGGTTCGTAAAGTTCGACGACCCGCGCTTCGCCGTTTTCGCGTCGCGGCGACGCAAGAACGCCGCCGAAAAGCGGGCCGAAATCGGCAAAGTCGGTAAAAAATTCGGAAAATATCGAACGCTCCGCCGCGCCGCGCTCGTTAAGAGTCGGCGACGCGACGGCGTTCGAGTTCGACGCTCCGCTCGCTTAGGAGTCGGAACGGCTCGCGAAATTCTTGAAGAAAACGTCGTTAAACTCGGTCAACGTCGCTTCGATCGCGGCGGTTTCCTCGGGGCCGAGTTTTTGCTTCGACGCCTTCAAACGCTCCCAAAGCTCGCCCTTGTTCGCGCGGAGCCACGGAAGGAACTCGCGCTCCCAAAGCTGAACGTCGTCGAGCGCGACGTCGTCGAGGAAGCCCTTCGTCCCGGCGTAAATGACGAAAATTTGGTCGATTTCGTCGAGCGGTTGGCAAACGCCTTGGATCAACAGGCGATTCATCCGGTACCCGCGGTCGAGACGCGCTTGCGTCGCGGCGTCGAGGTCGGAACCGAGTTGCGCGAACGCTTCCAACTCGCGGAACGCCGCCAAGTCGAGGCGCAGACCGCCCGCGACCTGCTTCATCGCCGGAATTTGCGCCGAACCGCCGACGCGGGAAACGGAAATCCCGACGTTCATCGCCGGACGTTGACCGCGGAAAAAGAGGTCGGGCTGCAGGTAAATTTGGCCGTCGGTGATCGAAATGACGTTCGTCGGAATGTACGCCGACACTTCGCCTTCTTGCGTTTCGACGATCGGCAGGGACGTCAGCGACCCGCCGCCCAAGTCGTCCGAGAGCTTCGCGCTCCGTTCGAGCAAGCGGCTATGGCAGTAGAAAACGTCCCCCGGATACGCTTCGCGCCCCGGCGGGCGACGCATCAAGAGCGACAGTTGACGGTACGCGACCGCTTGTTTCGAGAGGTCGTCGTAAACGATCAACGCGTGTTCGCCTTTATACATAAAGTATTCCGCCATCGCGGTTCCGGCGTACGGCGCGATGTATTGCAACGGCGCCGGGGAGCTCGCGCCCGCGACGATTACGGTCGTGTAATCCATCGCGTCGTGCTTGCGGAGCGTTTCGACGATCCCCGCGACGGTCGAGTCTTTTTGCCCGACGGCGACGTAGAAGCACTTGACGCCCTTCCCCTTTTGGTTGATGATCGCGTCGACGGCGATTTGCGTCTTGCCGGTTTTGCGGTCGCCGATGATCAACTCGCGTTGACCGCGCCCAATCGGCGTCATCGCGTCGATCGCTTTGAGCCCGGTTTGGAGCGCTTCGGTAACCGGCTGACGGTCGGCGACGCCCGGCGCGTCGCTTTCGACGAACCGAAATTCGTTCGTAACGACCGGGCCGCGTCCGTCGAGCGGGTTCCCCAACGGGTCGAGAACGCGACCAAGGACCGCTTCGCCGACCGGCGTTTGCAGGAGCTTGCCGGTGCCGCGGACTTCGTCCCCTTCGCGAATTTTCAGGTAGTCGCCCAAAATGATGACGCCCACGCTGTTCTCTTCGAGGTTGAACGCCAACCCTTTGACGCCGTTCGGGAACTCGAGCATTTCGCCGGACATCACGCCGGAAAGGCCGTAAACTTGGGCGATGCCGTCGCCGACCTCGATCACTCGCCCGACTTCGCGGACGTCGATTTGGGTTTCAAACTGTTCAATTTCCTTCTGGATTACGGAAGCAATCTCGTCGGCTTTGAATTTCATGAACGCTCCTGTTAATCGTTTCTTGGCGCGCGTTGTTCAGTTGAGTTGCGATGGAAGCGTCGTAGACCTTGTCCCCGACGCGAACGATAACGCCGCCGATCAATTCCGGATCGACGACGGCGAAAAGCTCCGGCTCGCCGCCGACGAGTTTCCGCAACTTGGCCGCAAGGTTTGCTTTAGCCGCTTCGGAAAGGGGCGTCGCCGTCGTAACGCGAACGGCGACGCGTCCTTTGCGCTCCGCGTCGATTTGTCGGCAGCGGCGCCGAACGTCGCGGAGTAGCTCCGCCCGCCCTCGTTTGGCGAGCGTTTTGAGGAAGTTTTTGAAAATCGGCGTCGCTTCGCGGCAAACGGCGTCGACGATTCGGATTTTTTCGTCGACCGGAACCATCGGAGAGGCGAGGATTTCCTCGAACTTCGGGAACGCGTCGCAGGCGTTTTCGACGAACGCGTCGAACTCGGCGAGAAACTCGGCGGTCGAAACGCCTTGCGCGTCGCAGGCGCCGAACGCCGCGACGGCGTAAACGTCGGCGAGCTTCGCTCTCGTCGCGTCGGCGTCGAACGGAGTCTCGCGTCGCGCT
>JAFYVO010000135.1 GCA_017549085.1 Thermoguttaceae bacterium | reverse complement strand
GCCGGTCGAAATGACGATCAGCGCGTTCCGCACCCATATGGGGAACATCGAAAAAACCGTTATGGGCGCCCTGTACGTGCGCAACCCGAAAACCGGTTTGACCGCCGAAACGAACGTCTTCAACTCCGAAAAATACTCGACGAAAGCCCTGTTCGTCGAACGCGAAATCGACCAAGAAAAGAACAAAGTGCGCGTTCGCTCCCTTAAGAAAACCGGGGACGAAGCGAGTTTCGATCCGGTCTTGGCGACGAGCGATTTGAAACAAGCCGGGGAAAAATACGACCTCTTCGAAGACTTCGTCGTCGACGGCAAGGTCGAAATTTGGCTCCAATGCTTGGACTCGCAACAATACTTCGGCGCCGCGGAACCGGACTTGTACCTCCGCGCGCAAGACGCGAACGTCTTCGCCAACTTCTTCAAGGGCTATTTCGGCCTTTGGCAGCAAATGGTGATTTTGATTTCGTTCGGCGTGTTGTTTAGCTCCTTCCTGAGCGGCCCGGTCGCGATGGCGGCGACGTTCGGGATTTTGATCGCCGGGTTCAGTAAGAACTTCTTCGTCGAAATCGCGCGCCTCGAAGCGCTCGGCGGCGGCCCGATCGAATCGTTCAACCGTCTCGTTACGCACGAAAATATGATGTCCGACCTCTCGAACACCTTCGCGACGCAGTTGATTAAGGCGTTCGACGCCGTGTCGGGCGTGTTCCTGAGCGTTATCGGCTTGGCCCTTCCGGCTTTTAGCGACTATAACTATTACGCGGATTGCGTCGCCAACGGGTACGACGTGCCGTGGAACGCCGTCGCCGTTCATATGACGACGACCGCTTCCTTCGTGATCCCGCTTTTCATCATCGGTTACGCGATTCTTAGAAATCGGGAGGTGGCGAAATGACGCAACAAAAACTGTTTTACCGCAAGGTGTTTTATATCGCGCTGATCGCCGTGCTGGTCTTCCCGCTCTATATGCTCGGGAATCCGGCGCGACGCGACGGCGCGGGCGGGCTTTTGGCCCAACGTCGCGACGAGCTGAACCTCTCCGAAGCGAACCTCGGCGAAATCGACCCCGCCGGGAGCGCGATGAAATTGGCGACCTTCGGGATGCGCGGCGTCGCGGTTTCGCTCCTTTGGAGCCGTTCGCTCGAATACGAAAAGCGTTCCGACTGGGACTCCGTCGTCGCGACCGCGAACCAAATCACGATGCTCGAACCGCACTTCATCACGATTTGGGACTTCGTCGGTTGGAAGCTGGCGTACAACGCGTCGGCGCAGTTCGACGACTACCGCGAGCGTTACCGCTGGGTCGTCCGCGGTTTCGAGTTCGTGCAAGAAGGGACGACGTACAACCAAGAGTCGCCGAAACTTTACGTTCGCGCCGGTTGGACGATTTCGCAAAAGATCGGGATCGCCGACGAAAAGAAGCAGTATCGTCGTTTGTTCCGCGAAGACGAAGAGTTGGAAAAGAACCAACGCGAACGCGAAGCGCGTTACGTCAACATTCCGAAGTTGCCGAGCGCTAAAGACAACTGGCTCTTCGGGCACGCTTTCTACAAAGCGGCGGAAACTTGGTTTGAAAAGCGCGGCGAAGGGATCGGGAACGAAACGCGTCTCCTCTTCTACGGGCGCGCGCCGTTGAACCGTATTCGTTACGCCGAGTGGATGGAGATCGACGGTTGCGGTTTGAACAAGGAAAACGCGCCGGTCTTCGACGAAGAAAACTGCGCCAACGCTTGGCTTCAAGCGCAAAAAGACTGGGAAGACTATTCGAACCGCGTCGTCGACACGACGATCGAAGACAAGACGAATCCCGGAACTTACCGTCGCACGTCGCTGAATCTCCAAAAAGAGAAACGCGCCGAAATGGACCGCCTCGAAGCGGAAATCGCCGACGCGTTGCCCGCGAACTTGGGCGCGACGACGCAAGAAAAACGCGAAGCGATCGTTTGGGAACGTTGGCATACGATCCTGAACGACGAACAACGCGCGTCGCTGTACGAGAACGTCCTCTATCCTTACGACGAAAACGACTACAACTTGGGTCGCGTCGGTTTCGGGCCCCGCGCCGTTCGCAAATACCTCGACGCCGAGGTCGCGCGAGCCAAGGAAGCCGAGGAAAAGGGCGAAAAAATCGAACTTTGGACCGGCTCGATCGACGAATATTGGAAGCTGTCGGACGAAGAGAAGAAGCGAACCTCGCCTTGGATTAACTGGCAAACCGACCTTTACGAACTTCGTATGTCGTTCGTCGACGAAGACTTGCGCGAACTGGCTCGCACGCCGCGCCTCTTGGTCGCGCAAGAAGACTCGAAGCGTCGTTCCGGCGCTTTCGCTCGACTCGACGAATGGCAAGGTCGCGCTTCGACCCTTTTGGCGATTACGCCGGACGTGTTGGCTTCGTATCTTGAAGGAGACGCGCAAGCCGAGGCGTTGGACAAGATCGCGCAAATCGAAGAACTGCGCAAAGAAGAGAGCTTCTCGCGTATGTTCCGCGACATTATGGGCGCCGACTTCCACGAACGCGAAGTCGCTTTCGAGCAAACGCCGGAAGCGCGCGACGCTCGCAAGTATCGTCAAGAAGCCCGCGACCGTTTCAACGAAGGGGACGACGCCGGCGCGAACGAGGCGTTCCTCAAGTGCTTCGAAGAGTGGCGCAAACTTTTGGAAGATCGCGAAGATTTCGCCGATCTGAAACACTTGCCGCAAATGCAGTCCGAAATGGCGACGGAGCTGGAAAAATACACGATCGTTCTTAACCAACGCGACGCCGCGTTCCCGGCGGAATACGCGTTCCAAGGCGTCGCGCGCCGCGACGAAACGGTCGTTCAGCGCTTGCGTCAATCGGCGGAAGCGGCCGCTTACCTGCGCAAATTGGTCGCCGACGGCAAGGCCGTCGAAGCGCGCGACGGCGCCGAAACGCTGTTGCGAACTTGGACCTACTTTATGTTCGACAACTCGGTTTACGCGTTGGCGCCTCTTCCGGAAGCGACCGAGGCTATTTTCGACGTCGCGCGTTTTTACGCCGAGGCTTGGGACAAAGCGACCGAAGCCGAGCGTCAAGCGGCGCGCGAAGAAGGCAAGTTCGCCGATTATCCGACGAAGGACTTTATCGAGTTCGTTTTGCAAAAGCAAAATCCCGATTATCAAGAGATTCAACGCTTGGAAACGGGGCGTTTAACGGACGAAAGCAAAACGTTCGAAAATCTTGAAAAAGAGATCGCGCTTTGGACGAAAATCGTCGAAGCGGCGCCGATGTTGAAGTACGATTCGACGTCCGACGTGAGCTTTGAGATTCAAGCGTGCGTTCGCGACTACCTCCTCGAACTGAAGAAGCGCGAGCAACCGGAACCGGAAAACT
>JAFYVO010000134.1 GCA_017549085.1 Thermoguttaceae bacterium | reverse complement strand
GTCGTCGCGGTCGAGTCGGCGGCGACGAGAGCCGGGCCGAACTCGACGGCGGTCGGCGTCCCGTCGAGCCCAACGGCGGCGGTCGTTACGGGATCGCCGACGTTGTACGCGGAGCCCGGCGTTACCTCGACGTCGTACTCGCCGCGCGTGTTCAGCGAACCCTTCGAACCCGCCGGAATCGTCGAGGGCGCGACGCCGACGAGACCGTCGGATAGCCTCACCACCGAACCGGCGGGAAGCGTCGCGGTCGGCCAAACGTCGATCATATCGTTAAGGCCTCTATAAGTCGCGGTCATCGTTTAGTCCTTTCGTTTTCTTCGGTTAAGGCCGATCAAGAGCCCGCGCCGGTCGAGACGACGGCGGCGTTCGGGTCGGCGACCGACACGCCGAACCCCCACCAGCAGACGTAACGCAAGCCTTCGATTTCCGTTTGGCCGCGAACCGTCTTCAAGGTCGGCGTTCGTTGGTTTTGGTAATACGACATAATCGTCAGCGGGATTTCCGCCGGGTCGGCGAGCAACATATATTGCGCGTCGCCCCACAACGACGACGCGGCGGAACCGGAGCCGATGAAGTGCGGCGCGACGACTTCGAACTGCGTCGCGAAACGGTTCACGTTCGGAATGATCGACGTTTCGCCGCCACCGCCCGCCGCGACGATTTGCGTCGCGTTGACGATGTTGAGCGCCGACGTTTCAAGCGCCGGGGGAACGATCAGGAACTTCCCGCGCGAGCCGATCGGGTCGCCGTCGTCGTCGCGCAAGCCTTTAAACTCGGCGGTTACTTTGTCGAGACCGGCCAGCCCGAACTTCGGGTTTTTGTCCGCGCGTTTGACGGCGCCCAAGCCTTTGCAAAGGGTTTGCCAAAAGAGTTTTTGTTTGCGAATCGCGGCTTTGCGCCCCATCAAACGCGGAACGTCCATCAAGGCGTTCATATCGTCGTTGGCGATCGTTTCGTAATCGAGCCGCAGTTCGAACCCGCGAACGCGCGCCTTGTTGACGTAATTCGCGTCGGAAAGTTTGAGGTTTTCCAGCTCGCCGTTCGCCTTCACCTCCGCGAACTCGCCGGACGGAAGGAGGTTGTCGAAGTTCTGTTCGCGGAAGTCTTTGGCGGCGACGACGCGCGAAATGGCGTCCGTCGGGTCGGGGATCGCCAAAATCCCGTTAAGAAGCTGCTTGTGCATCACGTTCGCCAAGACGTTCGGCACGTCGACGGTCGACAGCTCCCCGGCGGCGCGCCCGAAACGATACCGGGCCGGGTCGATGAACGACTGAAGTTGAGCGCGTTGGATCGTCTCCATCAGCGAACTCGCGTCGGCGTAACCGGCTCGCGCCGCGCCGGTGCGGTACATCATCCCCATCAGCGTCAGGTTGCGGTTTTCGCCCCGCGACGCTTCGTCGATTTCCGCTTCCGAGTAACCGAGCTTTTCGAGCGTTTTCGTTCCGACGCCCCCCGAAGTCAGAAGCGACGCTTCCGCGACGCGAGTCGCCGACGGGCGTTGGCGCGTTTGAAAACTCGTCGTTTGCGAGCCGAGCCGGTCGACCGGAAACTTCGTTCGCGACCAAGGGCGCGGGCCGCCGACGGTCGAGCCGAAACCGCCCGACGCGGACGCCGTTTTGTTCGCGTCGTCGGAGCCTTCCGCGCTCGCCGTTTGCGCTCCGTCGTCGGAAGAGGCCGACGCGGACGCGGTTTGCGCCGGTTCGTCCGGAGCGTTCGCCGCGCCGAAACGAGCGAACGCCGCTTTCGCGACTTCGAGAAGCTCCGGCGTCGCGTTGACGACGTCGTCGATTCCAAGCGACGCGGCGAAGGCGACGAACTCCGGATCGGCGGGATCGATCTCCCCTTCCGCGCTCGCCGTTTTGTTCGCGTCGTCGGCGCCTTCCGCCGCCGCGCTCGTCGGCTCGTCCGGAGCGTTCGCCGCCGCCTCCAAAATCTCTTCGACGACGTCGGTCGGAAGGGGCGCGGCGTTCGGGTCGGACGCCGCTTGAGCGATTCGTTGCAGCGCGTCGCGCCGCGTCGCCGTCGGTTCGAGTCCGAGCGCCCGCGTTATAAAAGACCATTTTCGCATTTTCGTTTTTCCTTTCTGCGCGTTAAAACTCCCCGCCGCGTTCCCGACGACGACCTTCGTTCCGGCGTCGTCCGCGCCGAGCGTTACGACGGAAATTTCTTTCAGTTTCCAGCGGCGAACGATTTCGATCGGGCCTTCGAACGTTTGCCCGTTGACCGCAACCGTCTCCCCGGCGGCGATTTGCTCGACGTTTTCCGGCGGAATGATTCCGGTCGCGACCGACGCTTCGAGCCGGGCGCCGCGCTTCCAAAGAGCGACGACTTTTCCGGCGGCGGGGTCGATTCCGAAGTTGATGAGCCGTCCCCGCGCGACGATCTTGCCGCCGTCGTACTCGACCGCGTCCGTTTGCCCGACCTTTTGATTTTGGTCGTGATCGCGGATAATCGGGACGTTTTGCGGGCGTTCCTCCAAGCCGTCGACGTCGAAAACAACCGGAAGGGGCCAAACGTCCGGGTTCATTCGGAGGAGGCCGCCGGAATACGCTGGGTCGAAAAGAATCGTCGGGATTTTTTCGGTCGCGGCGCTCGGTTCCGGGTTCGCGTCGGGGAGCGTCAAGTTCGCGACGCTTGCGGATAAAGTCGCGGTTCGGTTCATCGGTCGACTCCTTGCGGGTTGGCGGCGGGTTCGGGTTCGGACGCGGCGGCGGGCTCCGGCTCCGGTTCGGCGGGCGCGACGGTCGAAATCGCGCCGGTCGTCGAAAGACCGAGCCCGGACGATTCGAGGGACGCGGCGAGGTTTTCGAGTTCGCGTCTGAGCTGCGCCGCGAGGTCGTCGTAATCTTCGCCGCGACGCGCCGCGATCTGTTCGAGGGTGATCGTTCCGTTGCGAAGTTCGATTTCGTCCGCTTCGGCGTCGGCTTTGCGGTCGATCGAACGCGGTTCCGGAAAGAGCCAACGCCGCGCGACGTTCTCCGGCGCTCCGGTTAGCGTCAGCAGTTCGTTCGCGACCGGGTCGAGGACGGCGAACTCCGTCAGCCAGTCGTTAAAAACGACGTCGAGGAAGTCGGCGGCGATCTTCTTTTGCCGGACGCGGTCGATCGTCGCGTCGATTTGCTCGTCCATCTTCGCCGACGAAAAGTTGTAACTCGAGTGGTCGTTGTTAATCTTGCCGCAACCGACGCCGAGCGCCGCGCCGACGTCTCCGGCGAGAAGACGTTTGAACGCGTCGAAGCCGGTCGTCGGGTGTTTCGCGTCGCCGAACGTCGGCGCCATTCCGAGCGGAGCGACGAACGCGCCGTCCGGAAGCGCTTTCGATTCCCCGGCTTTCGGAACCGAGATCGCGTCTTTCCCGGCGTAAGCGGCGCTTAAAACGGTCGGGTTGTCGGTGTGCAAAATGACCGAAAACTTCGCCGCGTTCTTGACCGCTTGGATTTCGAGCGATCGTAAAATTTTCAGTTCGCGAATCAAATTGAGCGCGCTTTGCGACTCCGGAACGCCGCGCCGCTGTTGCGGAAGCGCCCGGTGGAACGTGTGAACGATTTCGTCGGCGGGGACAAAGTCCCATTCGAGCGTTTCAAGGAACGGGTTCAAGTTTTCGCGTTGGACGTAATAGCCGACCGGCGTCGCGGCGTCGTCCGGGCGGTCGTATCGAACGCCGTCGTTGACGAGCGGGTCGGGCGCGAAACCGGGCGGATCGCAAATTCGCTCCGGACGGATCGCGGCGTAATCGAACCCTTCGACGGTCGCGCGGGACGGTATTTTGCGGAAAAACGTCTCGCCGTGGTAAAGCGTTTCCATCGCGACGAGCCGAATCTTTTCGAGAAGCCCGATCGCGTCGGCGAACCGCCCGAAACACTTTTCGAGGTATTGCGACTTCGCCGTCGCATCGGCGTATCGAGCGGCGACGAAAGGCGAAAACGGGCCGTCGATTTTCAACGCGGGCCCCGCCCCGGCAACGAGCGCGGCGATCTTTTGACAAGCGCCGAAAAAGAGCGCGTCGTTCAAGAACTCCATTTGCGCCCGAGCTTGCGCGACTTCCCGCGTTTGCCGGTCGAAAGTGATCGTCGCCGGTTCGTTGACCGCGTCGGCGTAATAGTCCGCCGTCCGCTCGTTCGTCGCGGTCGAGTCGAGCGCGGCGCGACCGAGCCGAAAACGGCGCAAGAGCGGCGGAACGAACCCCGACGCGAAACGCGAAAATCGGGTCGACTTCATCGGCGCAGGCTCCGGTCGTTCGGGTCGAAAAAGGCGAGCGGGTTGTAACTTTGCGCCGCCTTGAGCCGTTCCGCTTCGAGTTTTTCTTTCGGCGAACGAAATTGAACCGAGACGCCCGCGCTCGAAACGCTCGCGACGTCGTCGGGGTTCAAGGCGTTCAAAAGGGCTTGCGTTGGGTTCGGGTTCGACGCGGGAGCGTCGGCGGAAGCGCGGTTGTTCATAGGGTCGTCCATTCGATTTTCTTCGGTTGCGGGCGTCCGATCGTCGGTTCGACGCCGACGTAATGCGCGAGCGCGCGGCAAGCGGAGTCCGTGTCGAGGAACTCGTTGTCGGCGGCGCGCGGCTTCTTAAAGTTCCAAATTTTATAAAGTTGGCCCGATATTTTCTTCTCGCTCTTAACTTCCTCCGAACATTGCTGTTCGGCGAACATCGCCAAATATTCCGGGTCGTCGCCGTCGAAAAGGCTCGACGCGCCGGGCCGGTTCGTCGGGAGTCGCCAAGCCTCGTCGCGCCGCGTCTTGTAAGTGTTCGCGTCGTAAAGGAGGCAAGCCGGAACCGCCGGGTTTCCGTCGAGTTCGCGCCGCCGCGACGTCGGGTTCTCGATCCAGTCGCAAGTCGACGCCGAGAACG
>JAFYVO010000133.1 GCA_017549085.1 Thermoguttaceae bacterium | reverse complement strand
GCCGATTCGACCGCGGCTTTCATCGTCGCCACAATCGCGGTGCCGTGGTCGCCGTCGCCGGTCGCCGCGTCGAGAGCGTTCAGTTCGTCAAATTTCGCCTCGACCGCCGCGAGGGCCGCTTCGAGCATTTTCGTCAACAAATCTTTAGTAAATTCGGAAGCCATCTTCGTTGAGATTCTTGGTTCAAACGTTCGAACGCGCCGCGAGTCGCCGGCGCTTCAAGCGTTAAAAAGCGAATGATAACGGCGTCTTTCGTTCGCGTCGGCAAAACGCCCCTTAAACTAGAGCAACGTTTTCAATTATCGCGACGCCCAAGCCGTCGGCGTCAGTTCGCGACGCCTCCCTCGACGTTCGGCAGCCGCCGTCTCGTCGTCGGCGCAAAACGCGACCCTACGCCGAGCCCGGAGCCAACGCTCCGCGCCCGACGTTCTCAATTTCGCGCTAAATTCGCTCCCGTCGACGCGACCGCCGACGGGCAACACGCCCCCAAACTAGCGGACGACCCAGTACGGCGCGTCGCTCGGCGCGTTGTACATCGCGAGCGTTTCGTCGTCGAAAACGCCGACGATCATTTGGAACCCGGCGGCTTCTTGGACGGTCAGGATTTCGTCGCAGCAACCGGAAACGACTTCGATTCCGGCGTCCGTAAGGACTTGGTGCGCCTTGCGATAGACGATCAGCATTTCCATCAGCGTCGTCGCGCCGGAACCGTTGATCATCAACATAACTTTTTCGCCCGCTTTGAGATCGAGAGCGCGCGAAAGTTTGTTCGTCATCGTTTCGGCGATCCAGTCGGCGGAGCGCATCGGTTCCGGACCGTTCCCGCCCCCTTCGCCGTGTTGGCCCATCCCGATTTCCATTTGGTCGTCGGCCAAGGCGCCGATTTCTTGCCCGGCTTGCGGGTGCGTCGCGACTTTCAGCGTCACGGCGAGCGTCGCCATACGTTTGTTGAAGCGTTCGCCGATCGCGAGGATTTCGTCGACGTCGAGCCCTTTTTCCGCGGCGGCGCCGATGATCTTGATGAGCGGAATGCAACCGCCGAGCCCGCGACGGTCTTCGATCGGAGCGTCGACGCCGGGCGCGATGTCTTCGGCGGTAACGATTTTCGAGACTTTAAGGCCTTCTTTCGCCGCCATCATCAGGGCCATGTTCGCGTTGCGTTGGTCGCCTTCGTGGTTCAACACGACGAGAATGATCCCTTTGTAATCTTTGAACATACGGAGGGCTTCGACGACTTTCGGAGCGCCCGGCGCCGCGAAAATGTCGCCGACGACCGACGCGTCGAGCATCCCTTCGCCGACGAAACCGCTCAACGCCGGTTCGTGCCCGGCGCCGCCGAGGGTAACGATCGCGACCTTATCGGTCGATTTCGGCGTCGCGCGAACGACGATTTTCTCCGAAACAACCTTAATTTTCGACGGATAGCAAAGCGCGTACCCTTCGAGAAGCTCGGTCGTCAGATTTTCCGGGGCGTTCATAAATTTCTTCATTACCATCGCGTTTTTTCCTTAATATATTAACAAAGGCGACAAAATAGGACGCAAACGACGAAAAAGGTCGCCGTTTTACGCCAAGCCCGACAAACTCCGACAAAACGCGTCGCGTCAATCGAAAAACGTCGCGGGCGAAAATTCGAAAACAAATCCTCGATTTTTCAGCATACCAGAAACGCCGCCAAAATAAAAGAGCCGAAACGAAATTTTCTCAAAAAACCCCGTTTTTTTTCGTCGTCTCTCACGACTCACGCCGCAAAAATAGTCTATTTTACCTATTCTACGCAAACCGCCAACGCTAAAAACGTTCCGACAAAAAAACGCGCCATTCTCTCTATTTTACGCAAACCGCCAAAACGAGAACGTCGCTGGAAAAACGCGCTCGATTTTAAGGTCGGCGTCAAGGACGGCGCAACTCGGTTTCTCGCCGCGAGACTGAATCGATCCCGGATTCAAGATTAACGTTTCCTTGTAACGCCGCGTTTCGAAGCGGTGCGTATGTCCGAAACAAATCAAGTCCCAAAGCTCGGAATACGCTTCGTCGTCGATTCGGTCTTCGAGCCGACCGTGCCCGTGCGTGAAGAAAATCCGCTTTCCGGCCCATTCGGTTTCGCCGAAATCCCCCCAAAAGCGCCCGCCGATCTTCGGCGCCTCGACCGCCAGCCCCTCCCGCAAACGCAAGTCGCAGTTTCCAGCGACGAAATCGGTCGGAATCCGTCGAAAAACGTCGAGAATTTCCAAGTCGCCCAGGTCGCCGCAACAGATTACCCGCTCGACGCCGCGCTTTTCGAACTCGTCAAACGCCCGCGCCGTCGTTTCGACGTCGCCGTGAACGTCGCTAATCACCCCGAGCGTCGGCTTGCCCAACCCCCACGTTTCGCCCATTTTCGCCATTCCCTCTATCTTTGCTTAAACTCGCCTTAACCGTTTCCCGTTTGCGCCTTTTTTCCCCTCGAACGTTCGTCGAAATTTTCGCGCCCCCGATTTACCCGTTAAAAATTTCCGGTTATAATGGTAACGCCGTCTGCAAGCGCGCGGTTTGTCGTCATTATACGCGACGATCCCCGATTTGCAACGGTTTGCGGCAAGTTTTGGCGACGCCTAACGCTCGCCGTTTCGCCCATTCTCACCATTTTAACAACATTCGCCTATTTTGCCTCCCCGCGACGCAAAATCCAGGGCGTTTTCCAATATTTCGCGAGGTTTTTATGTCCGTTCGTCGTTCCTCCGGCGCTTTGGCGCCTCTTTTTTCGCTCCCGGGCGTCCGCGACGTCGGGAGTCTCGGACGCGGCGCTCGCCGTTTCGTCGACTTTTTGGCTGACTCCGGTCAACGTTGGTGGCAGTCTCTCCCGGTCAATCCGATCGACGCGTACGGCTCCCCTTACGCCGGTCGCTCGGCGTTCGCGGGGGAAACGCTTTACCTCGACCTTGAAGATTTGCGCGACGAGGGGCTTCTCGACGACGCCGATTTGGTCGCCGCTTGGTTCCTTCCCGACGCGAACGCTTCTCCAAACTGCGCAAACTCGCTAAATTCCGAGCTTCCGCCGTCGTCGACGCCGCAAACGGACGCTCGTTCGGAACGCATCGACTACCGCGCCGCGTTCGAGCGTCGACGTCCGTATTGGCGCAAGGCGTTCGAGCGATACCGCGACGGAATCGGCGGGGCGAAATATCGCGCTCTCGAAAGACATTTCCGCTACGAAAACGCTTTTTGGCTCGACGATTTCGTTCTTTTCGCGGCGCTTTCCGAAGAATACGGCGCATCTTGGAGCGATTGGCCGGCCGAGTTTCGGCGTCGCGACGCGGCGGCGCTGGCGGAATTCGCCGAAAAACGGGCGGACGAACTCGACTATTTGCGCTTTTTGCAACTCGTTT
This sequence comes from Thermoguttaceae bacterium, assembly GCA_017549085.1. Lineage (GTDB taxonomy): Bacteria > Planctomycetota > Planctomycetia > Pirellulales > Thermoguttaceae > RUG369. The sequence continues at coordinate 164 of JAFYVO010000133.1, read as the reverse complement.
TCGACGTGCAATGGAACGAACTGCGCGCGTACTGCGCCGAGCGAAACGTCGGGCTTTTCGGCGACGTCCCGATTTACGTCGGGAAAAATAGCGCCGACGTTTGGGCGTTTCGCGATCTCTTCCAAGTCGATCTCGAAGGGCGAACGATTCGCGAAGCGGGCGTC